>JAZFQW010000274.1:0-2121 GCA_036445335.1 Alphaproteobacteria bacterium
GGCCGTCGCCCTGGCACGCCTCGCAGCGCCCGCCCTTGACGTTGAACGAGAACCGGCCGGGGCCGTAGCCCCGCGCCTTGGCCTCCGGCAGGCCGGCGAACCAGTCGCGAATCGGCGTAAAGGCGCCGGTATAGGTCGCCGGGTTGGAGCGCGGGGTGCGGCCGATCGGCGACTGGTCGATGTCGATGATCTTGTCGATGAACTCGACGCCGGTGATGGCGGCGTGCTCGCCGGCGTGCACGCGGGAGCCGTGCAGCTGCCGCGCCAGCGCCTTGTACAGCGTCTCCACGATCAGCGACGACTTGCCGCCGCCCGACACGCCGGTCACGCAGGTGAAGGTTCCCAGCGGGATGTCGACGGCGACGTCCTTCAGATTGTTGGCGCGGGCGCCGGTCAGGGTGAGTTTGCGGCCCTTGCGGCCGCGCCTGCGCTTGTCCGGGATCGGGATCTGCAGCAGCCCGGTCATGTACTGGCCGGTCAGGCTGTTCGGGTTCTGCATGATCGCGGCCGGCGGCCCCTGGCCGACCACGTGGCCGCCATGGGTGCCGGCGCCCGGGCCCATGTCGACCAGGTAGTCGGCCGCGCGGATCGCGTCCTCGTCGTGTTCCACCACGATGACCGTGTTGCCCAGGTCGCGCAGGCGTTTCAGGGTGGCCAGCAGCCGGCCATTGTCGCGCTGGTGCAGGCCGATCGACGGCTCGTCCAGGACATACAGCACGCCGGTCAATCCAGAGCCGATCTGCGACGCCAGCCGGATGCGCTGGCCCTCGCCGCCCGACAGGCTGCCGGAGCCGCGGCTCAGGGTCAGGTATTCCAGCCCGACGCTGGTCAGGAAGCCGAGCCGTTCGTTGATCTCCTTGAGGATCCGCGACGCGATCTCCTGGTCCTTGGGCGACAGTCGCTCGTTCAGGGCGGCGAACCAGCGGGCCGCCTCGCCGATCGACTTCTGGGCCACCCGCGAGACATCGAGCCCGCCGATCCTGACCGCCAGCGCCTCGGGTTTCAGCCGCAGTCCCTGGCAGCTCTCGCACGCCATGGTGTTCTGGTACTTGCCCAGCTCCTCGCGCACCCACGCGCTGTCGGTCTCGCGGCAGCGTCGCGCCAGGTTGGGCAGCAGGCCCTCGAACGGCTTGGTAGTCTCATAGGCGCGCAGGCCGTCGTCGTAGCGGAAGGTGATCGGCTCGCCCACGGAACCGTCCAGGATCACATCGCGCACGACCTTCGGCAAGTCGCGCCAGGCGTCATGGGTGCTGGCACCGTAATGCTGGGCGATGCTGTCCAGCGTCTGCATGTAATATTGCGACGACGAGTTGGCCCACGGCGCGACGGCGCCTTCGAACAGACTCTTCGCTTCGTCCGGCACCACCAGGTCGGGGTCGAACACCATCCTGGTGCCGAGCCCGTCGCAGGGCGGGCAGGCGCCGAACGGGCTGTTGAACGAAAACAGCCGTGGCTCGATCTCGTCGATGGTGAAGCCGGAGACCGGGCAGGCGAACTTGGCGGAGAAGGTGGTACGGTCGCCGCCGTCGGCGTCCTCCGCCACGCACAACCCGTCGGCCAGCTCCAGCGCCGTCTCCAGCGAATCGGCGAGCCGGTTGCCCAGCCCGTCGCGCACGACGATGCGGTCGACCACGACCTCGATGTCGTGCTTCAGCTTCTTGTTCAGCGCCGGCGCCTCGTCGATCTCGTACAGCTCGCCGTCGATCTTGACGCGCTGGAAACCGCGCTTGCGCAGGTCCTGCAGCTCCCGGCGGTATTCCCCCTTGCGGCCGCGCACGATCGGCGCCAGCAGATAGAGCCGGGTGCCGTCGGGCATCGCCATTACCCGGTCGGCCATCTGGCTGACCGTCTGGCTTTCGATCGGCAGGCCGGTGGCGGGCGAGTAGGGCACGCCGACCCGCGCCCACAGCAGCCGCATGTAGTCGTAAATCTCGGTGACCGTGCCCACCGTCGACCGCGGATTACGGCTGGTGGTCCTCTGCTCGATCGAGATCGCCGGTGACAGCCCCTCGATGGAGTCGACGTCGGGCTTCTGCATCAGCTCCAGGAACTGCCGGGCATATGCCGACAGGCTTTCCACATAGCGGCGCTGGCCCTCGGCGTAGATCGTGTCGAACGCCA
>JAZFQW010000275.1:0-3835 GCA_036445335.1 Alphaproteobacteria bacterium
GCGGGTTATTGGTCTTGGGCATGGTCGATGCTCTGGTTCCGGTATTGCGGCTCCGCGTGGATCGATCAGTGGTGGTGTGTCTGGGCGGGCCTCCTGTTTCGCCCCTCGCCCTTCGACAGGCTCAGGGTGAGGACCGAAACGGGAGTCTCCTGCTCCCGACTCGACGTGAGATCCTCATGCTGAGCTTGTCGAAGTATGAGGATCGGCACGCGTGCGCTGAACTCCCGGCTTACCCCAGCCCGCCCTCGTCCGGCGGCAGCGGCGTGACCGTCAGCCCGAGATACTCCGCCTCCTTGCCGTAAAGCAGCGCCTTGACCTGGTCGGGCCCGAGGCGCTTGACCAGCTGGTCGACCTGGCCGAACAGCGGCAGCGGCAGCCCGCCCGCCTGGGCGAGTTCCAGCGCCACGTCCATGTCCTTCTCGTGCCAGGTGAAGCGAGTGGTGTCCCAGCGCTCCAGGGTGGTGTTGCGCGCCGGGCAGTCGAGCAGGATCTCGCGCATGCGCTGGGCGTCGATCCCGTAGCGCTTGGCCAGCAGCAGCGCCTCGTAGTTGGCGACGCAGGCGGCCCAGTGCAGCATGTTGTTGCAGGCCTTGCCGAGCTGGCCGGCGCCGACCGGGCCGACGTGATGGATCGCCCGGCTGTACGCAAGCAGCACCGGCGTGACGCGCGCCACCGCCGCCGCGCCGCCGCCGCACAGGCTGACCAGCCGGCCCTCCTCCGCACCCTTGCGGCCGAAGCAGACCGGCGCGTCGACGAAATCGAACCCCGCCGCCGCCGCCTCGCCCGCCAGCCGCTGCATGGTCTTCGGACTGTTCGTCGCGACGATCGCGATCGCCCCGCCGGCGGCGCCGCGCTCGAGGATGCCGCGGGTCGCCGCCTCGGACTGGGCGTCGGTCGCCACGACGACCAGGCAGACCTCGGCGCGGCCGGCGGCGGCGGCCAGGTCGTCGGCGACGGCGATGCCGTCGGCCTCCGCCCGGCGCCGCGAGCCCGAATCGACGTCGTGGCCGACGACGTCGTGGCCGGCCGCGCGCACGTGCCGCGCGATCGGCCTGCCCATCGCGCCCAAACCGATGACGGCGACCTTCATGCCGTTCCTCCCCCCCGTGCGGCGCCCGCCGGCCGGCGTCGGATCACCGCTGGTCGCGCCGGCGCCGCTCATGGCGCCGCGACGCCCGTCGCCAGCCAGCCGGCTGCGGTCGCGATCAGCCCGGCCAGCAGCGGCAGCACGACTACGGACAGAGCGCGCAGCCGCAGGAACGACAGGCCCAGAAGCGGGATCTCGTAGATGAAGATGCGGTGGGCCGCGAACAGGGTCCACGCGGTGATGAAGGCGATCAGCGCCGGCACCGACGCGCCGGAGCGGGCGAACACCGCCGCGATCGAAAAGGCGATGACCGGCCCGGCGGGCACGATCATCCCGGCGCCGGCGGCGACCAGGATCGCGGTCAGCCCGGCGTCGGCGCCGAGGAACCGGGCGATGAACGCGCTGGGGATCAGCTGGGCGACGAACCCCGCCGCGATCAGCGCGCACAGCATGCGCGGGACCAGCTTGGCGAACTGCTCGGCCGCGCGCTCCATCCCGCGGCGCAGGGTGTCGTCGCGCCGTGCCGCCGCGAGGGCGGCGAGCACGGCGAACATCGCGCCGAGGACGAGCGCGCCGACGCTCACCGCGACCCGGCCTCGGGCCCTGTCGGTGCGGCCAGCGTCAGCCGCAGCGGCAACGCGCGGGCGATCAACCCGGCGATGATCGGCAGCGGCAGCGAGACGACGAAGCGGGTGGCTGAGAACTCCACACCCATGAACGGGACGTCCCACACGATCAGCCGTTGCACCCCCAGCATCGACCAGCCGGTGATGTAGGCGACCAGGGCGCCCCGGTCGGCGCCGCCGCCGCCGATCACCGCCAGCAGCGCGAACGCCGAGGTCGGCCCGCCGGGAGTGACGATCCCGGCGGCCGTGGCGATCGCCAGGCCGCGCAGGCCGCTGTGCCGGCCGATCAGCCGCGTCAGCCGGTCGCGCGGCAGCATCGCCCAGACCAGGCCGGCGACCGCCAGCGCCGCGACGATCCTAGGCACGGTCCCGAGCAGCAGGTCCAGATCGTCGTCCAGCGCCACGCCGAACGCCTCGGGGCCGAGGACGAGATAGCAGGCCAGGCCGGACAGCACGGCGAAGGCCGCGAAGCCCCAGAACCCGACCCCGAAGCCGTCGCGCAGCAGTCCGGCCCACCACGACCGGCTACCGAACGGCATGGTGACTCCGGCGGGACTTGGCGCGGTGAAAAGGACAAGGCGTCCAGGCGGCGCGGCCGGTTCGGCACCGCCGAAATCCCCTCACCCTCCCGCTTCGCGGGCCCCTCCCTCTCCCGCAAGGGGAGAGGGACAGTTTCAAGGCGCTGGCGGAATTACCCCTCTCCCCTCGCGGGAGAGGGAGGGGCCCGCGGCGAGGCCGTGGGAGGGTGAGGGGGATCACCATCTCAGCCATCATGACCGTGATCGTGGTCGTGGTGATGGTCGTGGCGCTCCGCCATGGCACGCGCCGGCTCGCCATGGCCGTCGAGCATCGCGTCGACGGCGGTGCGGAACAGGTCGGCGGCGGGCGGCAGGTGGCCGGCGAGATACCCGGCCAGCCGGGCGTAGACGATCGCCTGGCTGGCGACGGCGTCGACGCGCTGGCCCTCCGGCATCGCCGCGGCGTCGCCGAGCGCCCGGGTCAGGCCGTCGCGGAACAGGCTGTCCATATAGGCGCGGCGCGCGCCGTCCTCGGCCAGGCCGGCGACCGGCGGCCGGGCGTCGGGCGCCGGTGCGGCACCGTAGCGCCGTGCCAGGGCGACGACGCGGGCAAAGATCTCGTCGTCCAATCGGGCGTCTTCGTCGAGTTCACCACACATCGGCGGCAATCCTTCGGTGATGGCGGCGCGGGGCGGTGCTCATGTCGGCGCGCCCGGCCCGAACTTGGCCGCATAGTAGGCCCAGCATTTCGCGAACAGCGATCGCTTGAAAAGGGTGCGGCGGCACGCGTCGACCTCGGCGTCGCTGAAGGCGTAGGGCACGCCTAAGCTCTCCGCCGCGTATTGCCGCTGCGCGTTCTGTTCCAGATAGACCGTCAGCACGAAGGCCTCGACGATGTCCGCGCCGACGACGACGGCGCCGTGCGAGGGCAGCAGGATGCCGCGCGCGGCGCCCAGCCGCTCGGCGACCCGCTCGCCCAAGTCCCGGGTGTTGATCGACAGCGGGCTGTCGAAGACCGGCAGCCGGCCCAACAGCGCGCCCTGGGCGAAGACCGGCTCGAGCCGCCGTCCGGTCATGGTGAACAGGGTCGACCATGTCGGGTGGGCGTGGACGATCGCCGCGACCTCCGGCCGGCGCCGGTAGATCTCGGTGTGGATGTGGACCTCCAGCGGCGGCGGGACGTCGCCGCGCAGCAGCCGGCCGTCGCCGTCGATCGCGACGATGTCGTCGACGGTGAGGGCGCTGCGCACCGAGCGGCCGGAATTGACCAGGATCGCGCCGTCCGCCAGGCGCGCGCTGCAATGGCCGTTGAAGTCGATGATGCCCAGGCGCTCGAGCATGCGGATCGCGTCCGCCAGCGTTTCCGTCTCGGTGCCATTGCCCATCGCCAGCCCTTCACGAGCCCAGCCGCGCCCCGCCGTCAGGCCCTGAGCGCCGAGAGCAAGTCGGGGACGTACGCCTCGTCGGCATTGCCGGCCAAGCGCGGCGGCCCCTTATACCAAGGATCGCTGATAGTGACCCATTTGATGGCGCGGGGGGGGGGGGGGGGGGGGGGGGGGGGGGGGGCGGGGGCGGGCGCCGCGGGGGCGGGGGGGTCGGCAAGC
>JAZFQW010000276.1:0-3340 GCA_036445335.1 Alphaproteobacteria bacterium
GCGACCGGATGACCGTCGGGGCCGTCGTGACCAGGGGCGCCACGAAGGGCGCGAAACGGGCGGCAGGCGGCAAGCGCCCGGCCGCGCCGAAGCGGCCCGCCGGCAGGCCCAAGACCTCACCGGGCCAAGGCCAACTGTTCTGATCCGGCGAATTTGGTATTCGACGCGCCATCGCAAACCTGGAAAGTGTTCACCACGAAGGCACAAAGACACGAAGACCTGAAGACACGTAAGAGGGGCAAGATTCCGGGCACGCAGAAGCAGCAAAGGCCAGCCCAACCCCCTCACCCTCCCGCTTCGCGGGCCCCTCCCTCTCCCCAAGGAGAGGGAAAAAAGCATGGCTAAACAGTGCGTTGTTCCCTCTCCTCGGGGAGAGGGAGGGGCCCGCGGCGAAGCCGTGGGAGGGTGGGGGGCCGCTCTGCCAGTCGGTGAATCACTGGTCTGGCCGACCTTTCGCCCCTGTTGCGAAGACATGAAGTAAGTATTTCTATCCTTTGAGTCTTCGTGTCTTCGTGGTGAAACGACCGGTTCCGGCGTCGACGCTATCGGTTGTCGGCCGCCCGATCGATCACTGGCCGCAGGATGCGGTCGAGTGCCGACGGGTCCTCCCAGGCGACGTCGACGGGCAGGACCTTGACCATCGCCCTGGCGTCGTCGGGCAGGCGGGCGTAGTCCTTGGCGGTGGTCAGCGGCGTCGCGCCGGCGGCGTCGGCCAGCTCGATCAGCTGCATCAGTTCGTCGGCGGGGATGCGCTCGTGGTCGGCGAAGGCGATCCGCGCGATCAGGTTGGCGCCAAGCCGCTCCAGCATGGCGAAGTACTTCTCCGGCCGGGCGATGCCGGCGAACGCGACGATCGGTGCGCCGCGCAGCCAGCCGGTGTCGCCGACCGGCGCCAGCCGCGCGGTGAGCACGGGCAGCGGCCCGGCGGCCAGCGCCGCGCCGGCGCCGCTTTCGTCCGCACCCATCAGGACGATCGCGTCGGCCCGCGCCAGGCCGCGCGGCACGCTCTCGCGCAGCGGCCCGGCAGGCACCGGCCGGGCGTTGCCGAACCCGGTCTCGCCGTCGACCACCAGCAGCGACAGGTCCTTGCGCAACGACGGGTTCTGGAAACCGTCGTCCATGACTACGGCCTGCGCGCCGGCGGCGATGGCGGCGTTGGCGCCGGCGACACGGTCGCGCGCCACCCAGCACGGCGCATGGGCGGCCAGCAGCAGCGGCTCGTCGCCGACCTCGCGGGCGCTGTGGCGGTCCCGGTCGACCGCCAGCGGTCCGGCCTTGCGCCCGCCATAGCCGCGGCTCAGGAAATGTGGCGCCACGCCGGCCGCCGCCAGATGCTGCGCCACGGCGATGGCGATCGGGGTCTTGCCGGCGCCGCCGGCCACCAGATTGCCGACACAGACCACCGGCACGCCGACCCGGACCGGCCTGGCGAGGCGCCAGCGCAGCCGGCCGGCTCCGGCGTACAGCGCGCCGGCCGGGATCAGCAGCGCCGCGGTCAGGCTGCGCGGCCGGTACCAGAAGCCGGGGGTCCTCATGCCGCCTCGCCCGTCCGGGCCGGTGGCAGCAGCGGCCGCAGTGTGGCCATCACCGCGTCGACCACGCCGCGGTTGCGTGCCGCCACCGCGGCGGCGGCGGCGGCCAGCCGGTCGCGCTCAGCAGGGTCGGTGAACAGGCGCCGCAGCGCGGCGGTCAGTCCGTCGCCGTCGGCCACCTGCAGCGCCGCGTCGGCCGCCGCCAGCTGGGCGGTGATCTCGCTGAAATTCGTCATATGCGGTCCGTATAGCACGGCGGAGTCGAGCTGTACCGGCTCGACCGGATTGTGCCCGCCATGGGGCACCAGCGAGCCGCCGACGAAGACGATCGGCGCCAGCCGCAGCAGCGTGCCCATCTCACCCATGGTGTCGGCGACGTAGACCGCGGTGTCGGCCGCCGGCAGGGCCCCGGCGCCGCGTCGCGCCGCCGCCAGTCCGCGGGTCGTGGCCATGTCGGCGATCGCCGGCCCGCGCGCCGGGTGGCGCGGCACGATGACGGTCAGCAGCCCTGGCAGCGCCGGCGCCAGCGCCTGGTGCGCCGCCGCGCACAGCGCCTCCTCGCCGTCGTGGGTGCTGGCGGCGAGCCACACCGGCCGGTCGCCGACGGCGCCGCGCAACGGGGCGAGCGCGGCGGCGTCGGCGGCCGGCGGATCAGCGGAGAATTTGAGGTTGCCGACCGGGCCAATTGCGGCGGCACCCAGCGCGCGGAAGCGCGCCGCCGACTCGTCGTCCCACGGCAGCACGGTAGCGAACGTCGCCAGGAGGGTCCGGATCATGCCGGGCAGGCGCCGCCACCGCGCGAAGGTTCGCGCCGACAGCCTGGCGTTGACTATGGCGGCGGGGATGCCGCGGCGGGCGATCTCGGTCAGCAGGTTGGGCCACAGCTCCGATTCGACCCACAGCACGAGGTCGGGCCGCCAATGATCGAGGAAGCGCCGGACATAGGCCATGCGGTCGACCGGGATGTATTGATGTACCGCGCGTGCCGGCAGCCGCCCGCCTATTAGCCGCGCCGAGGTCACCGTGCCGGTGGTCAGCAGGATCCGCAAGTCCGCGTCGTGCGCCAGCAGCCGGCCAACCAGCACCTGCACCGACAGCGCCTCGCCGACGCTGGCGGCGTGCAGCCATGCCAGCCGGCCCGGTGGCCGCGGATGGGACGGCACGCCCAGCCGCTCGCCGCGCCGCCCGGGATCCTCCTTGTCGGCGGCCTGCCGGCGGTCGAGCAGCACCGGCACCAGGGGCCCGGCCAGCGTCGTCAGGCCGCGGTACAACCGGTAGAACATGGCGCCGTCCAGTGCCTGCGGTCGGATGGTGCGATCACCGTCCACTCTATCGCGAAAGTGGGCATGAAAGTGGCGCGCGGCCAGATGCAAGGCCGTTGTCGTGGCGTAACCGTCGCGCATCGACACACCATGCCCCCTGGCGGATATTACCGCGGAGCACTTGAGAAGCCGCTGATGACCTCCGTTCCGAGTTCCACGGCCGATCGCAACCGCGCCGCCCGCCGGTGTCTGGTGATCTACAATCCGGTGGCCGGCTGGCGCCGTCGGCGCCGGCTCGACACCGCGCTGGCCGCGCTGGAGGCCCACGGCCTGTCGGCGGCCGTGGTCGAAACGACCGGACTCGGCCACGGCGACTCGCTGGCCCGCGCCGCCGACGCCGACATGGTCGTGGCGGCCGGCGGCGACGGCACGGTCGGCGAGGTCGCCGGCGGTCTGATGGCGCGCGCCGAGGCCGGCCGGCCGGTGCCGCCGCTGGGCATCGTTCCATTGGGCACGGCGAACGTGATGGCGGCGGAACTCGGCCTT
>JAZFQW010000277.1:0-3611 GCA_036445335.1 Alphaproteobacteria bacterium
GGCCTGGGTGAAGCCGGACAGGAACTCGTCGACGGTCAGCGCGGCGAAGGGGTGGAGGACCGTGCTCCACAGGCCACCCTGCGCGATCGCGTAGCGGGCGTCCATCGCCGTGTCGAAATTGGCCACCATCTCCCGGTACACGTCGTCCCTGCCCAGCCCGCATCCCCAGGACCAGCAAGGTCGCCCATCGCCGCCACCGCATGGTCTCGCCTCCGGTCGCGTGGAAGGGGCCAGGTCTTGTCAACAATGCCCTGCTGTCTCCATGCCTCGCTGATTCCTCGGTCCTCGGAGACCGGGCATCAGAGACCAGACCCGACCGCAATGTCCCTGGCGGCCGCGCCCTACGCCGCCTGTTTCATCATGTTGCGCAGGACGTAGTGCAGGATGCCGCCGTTATTGAAGTACTCGACCTCGTCCAGGGTGTCGATGCGGCACAGCAGCGGCACGGCCTCGGTGGCGCCGCTGGCGCGGTGGACGGTCAGGGTGATCTCCGCACGCGGCGCCAGGCCGTCGGCGATGCCGGCCAGGTCGAAAGTCTCGCCGCCGTCGAGCCCCAGGCTGTCGCGCGTCGCGCCGCCGGTGAACTGCAGTGGCAGCACCCCCATGCCGATCAGGTTCGAGCGGTGGATGCGCTCGAAGCTCTCGACGATCACCGCGCGGATGCCCAGCAGCCGAGTGCCCTTGGCGGCCCAGTCGCGCGACGAACCGGTGCCATACTCCTTGCCGGCGATCACCAGCAACGGCACGCCTTCGGCCGCGTAGCGCATCGCCGCGTCGTAGATCGGCATGACATCGCCCGACGGCATGTGCCGGGCCAGTCCGCCCTCGGTACCCGGCACCATCTCGTTGCGGATGCGGATGTTGGCGAAGGTGCCGCGCATCATCACCTCGTGGTTGCCGCGGCGCGAGCCGTAGGAATTGAACTCGCGCGGCCGCACCTGGAAATCGGTCAGGTAACTGCCCGCCGGGCTGTCCTTGCTGATGGCGCCGGCCGGCGAGATGTGGTCGGTGGTGACGCTGTCGCCCAGCCGCGCCAGCACCCGCGCGCCGGCTACGTCAGTGACCGGCTCCGGCTCAGGCGTAATGCCCTCGAAGAATGGCGGCAGCTTGACGTAGGTCGATCCCGGTTGCCAGTCGTACACCGTGCTGGGCGTGGTAGTGACCCGGCGCCACTGTTCGGGACCCTGGAAGACGTCAGCATAGCGCGACCGGTACATCGCCGGCGTCAGGCACTGGGCGATGGTGTCGCGGATCTCGTCGTTCGACGGCCAGACGTCCTTCAGATAGACCGGGTCGCCGTTGGCGTCGTCGCCCAGCGGGTCCCTGGTGACGTCGATCTTCAGGCTGCCGGCCAGCGCGTAGGCCACCACCAGCGGCGGCGACGCCAGATAGTTGGCCCGGGTGTGCGGGTTGACCCGGCCCTCGAAGTTGCGGTTGCCCGACAGCACCGAACAGACCGCCAGGTCGCCGGCCTCGAGGGCGCCGACGATCGGCTCGGGCAGCGGCCCGGAATTGCCGATGCAGGTGGTGCAGCCATAGCCGACCAGGTTGAAGCCCAGCGCGTCGAGGTCGTCCTGCAGCCCGGCCGCCTCCAGATAGTCCGACACCACCTGCGACCCCGGCGCCAGCGAGGTCTTGACCCACGGCTTGACCGCCAGTCCCCGCGCCCGCGCGTTGCGCGCGACCAGGCCGGCGGCGACCATGACCGACGGGTTGGAGGTGTTGGTGCAGCTGGTGATCGCGGCGATCACCACGTCGCCCTGCTTCAGCGCGTAATCGCTGCCGGCGACCGGCACCGATTTGTCGACTTCCGCCGCGGCGACCGCGAATGTGCCGGTCAAGTCGCGCTTGAAGGCGTCGGCGGCGGCGGACAGCAGTATCTTGTCCTGCGGCCGCTTCGGCCCGGCGAGCGACGGCTCGACGTCGCCGAGGTCGAGCGCCAATGTGTCGGTGAACGCCGGTTCGGGGCTGTCGCCGTCGCGCCACAACCCCTGGTCCCTGGCGTACGCCTCGACCAGCCGGACGCGGTGCGCGTCGCGCCCGGTGAACTCCAGATAGCGCAGGGTCTCCCGGTCGATCGGGAAGAACCCGCATGTGGCGCCGTATTCCGGCGCCATGTTGCTGATCGTGGCGCGGTCGGCCAGGGTCAGCTGGTCGAGGCCGGGGCCGAAGAATTCGACGAACTTGCCGACCACGCCGCGGGCGCGCAGCATCTGCGTCACCGTCAACACCAGGTCGGTCGCCGTCGCGCCCTCCTTCAGAGTGCCGCTGAGCCGGAAGCCGATGACCTCGGGGATCAGCATCGAGATCGGCTGGCCCAGCATCGCCGCTTCCGCCTCGATCCCGCCGACGCCCCAGCCCAGCACCGCCAGCCCGTTGATCATGGTCGTGTGGCTGTCGGTGCCGACCAGCGTGTCGGGGTAGGCGACGTTGTGGCCGGGGCGGGCGTCGTCCGGCTCCACCCAGACCGTCTGCGCCAGATACTCCAGGTTGACCTGGTGGCAGATGCCGGTGCCCGGCGGCACCACGCGGAAGTTGTTGAACGCGCTCTGCCCCCACCGCAGGAAGGCGTAGCGCTCCTGGTTGCGCTCGAACTCGCGCTCGACATTGTGCTCGAACGCCGCCTTGGTGCCGAACGCGTCGACCATTACCGAGTGGTCGATCACGAGGTCGACCGCCGAAAGCGGGTTGATGCGCTGCGGGTCGCCGCCCAGCGCGACCATCGCCTCGCGCATCGCCGCCAGGTCGACGACGGCCGGCACGCCGGTGAAGTCCTGCATCAGCACCCGCGCCGGGCGGTAGGCGATCTCGCGGTCTGACCGCCGGTGCTTCAGCCAGCCGGCCACGCCCTTGACGTCGTCGACGGTGACCGACCGCCCGTCCTCGAACCGCAGCAGGTTCTCCAGCAGCACCTTCAGCGAGAACGGCAGCGTCGACAGATCGCCCAGGTCGGACTCGGCGGCCTTCAAGCTGAAGTAATCGTAAGCCTTGCCGTCGACGGTCAGGGTGCGGCGGGCATTCAGGGTGTCGTGTCCAGTGGACGTCACGGGCCGGGTCCTCCTAGGCCGCACGCTGAACGGCGGCCGGCTTGCAGGGCGAAACAGCGGTCGAAGCGGCCTTGATGTAGCGGGTTTTGCGACTGCGATCAAATCACCTGAGGGCGAGCGGCGGCGATCGCCGATTCCCGTCCGCCTGCCGCACAGCGACCGCCATGCCGCACCGCAACCAGCGGCTCAGCCGGGACGCCGCCGCCGCACGAATTCGGCGATCCGCGGCAGCACGCGATCGGCCGCCTGGTGGTGCGGCACATGGCGGCAGTCGGGCACCAGCCAGGTCTCCACCGGGCCGGCGACGCCCTCGGCGATGAGATCGAGCTGGCGCGGGGTGCCGTATTCGTCGCCGTCGCCCTGGATCGCCAGCACCGGCGCGGTGACCCGGGGCAGTTGGTCGCGGATGTCGAGGCGGGCGAAGTCCGGGTCGAGCCAGACGTCGGCCCAGGCGTTGAACATCGCGTCGGTGTTGCCGCCGTGGTGGCGCCGCAGCGCCGACCTCAGCCGGCCGTCGGGGGCGTCGAAGGCGGCGCGGGCGGCGCGGATGCCGACCAGCGTCAC
>JAZFQW010000278.1:0-2317 GCA_036445335.1 Alphaproteobacteria bacterium
CTCGGCGTGGGTGTCGGAATTCCAAGCCCTGCCGGAATTCGACGCCAGTTCCATGTCGGCAGTGGGCATCCAGACCGTCACCCTGCAGCATGACGGTTGGCAGGTCGACACCTCGGTGCCGGAACCAGCGGAATCCTGATGCGCCTTCCGGGTGGACTCTGGAGAGACGGCGAACGCCTGACCGAATTCGCGTTCCAACCGGCTACCGGCGCGGTCGAGCTGGCGGTGGCGCAGAGCGCGAGCCAGCGCGATCCTCCGCCGAGGCGGGTCACGGCGGTCCTAGCGGAGGTGCTCGAGCACATCGGCGGCCGGCCCGTAGAGCCTGCGGACGTCAGGGCGCTCGCCGTCGGCGATCGCCAGTTCCTGATGCGTCGGCTTGGTGCGCTTCTGGGTTTCGACGAGATCTGGTTGACTGCCTCGTGCAGCGACTGCGAATCGCCGTTCGATTTCCTCATCGCCCCGGCAGCCCTGCCGGTCAAGGTGGCGGCCGAGGGCTTTCCATTCGTCGAGGTGGACACGTCGCGCGGCCGGCGCCGCTTTCGCGTGCCAATCGGAGAGGACCAGGAAGCCGTCGCCGACATGGCGGACGAGAGCGCGGCTGCGCGCCGGCTCGTCGGGTTGTGCGCCGTGCCCGCGGAAGACCAGAAGGACGTCCCCGGCGACGACTTCACCGACGACGACATCGCCGGCATCGACGCGGCGCTGGAGGCCGTCGCGCCGGAGGTGGCGACGACTGCGTTGGCGGCCTGCCCCGAATGCGGGCACGGCAGCGAGGTCTACATAGACCCGGCCGTGTGGATGGATCTCGGTGGGGGAACGATACTAGGCGAAATTCACGCCCTCGCCTCGACCTACCACTGGAGCGAGGCCGAGATCCTGGGGTTGCCGAGGGACCGCCGACAGCGGTATCTGCGGATGATCGAACGGGACACGGGAATGTTCGCATAAATCGTTAGGCGTCACAGGGAGGGGCGCACGAGTATGAACTTCCTCATCAACGTCGTCAGGGACAGCCGACCCCGCGTCGGCGGCCCGCGCGTGATGGGGGTCAGCCGGGGAGTCGCAACGCCCTCGGCCCCCACTGGCCCCACGGGCGAGCCAACACCCCCGGCCGTGCAGGGGGAGGCCCTGATACGCGGGCAGGCACGGACTACTCCCACCGAAGCGACCACACCGCCCGTCGAGACATCGGCGCCGCCCGCTGACACATCCACGCCACCGGCCGGCACATCCGCGCCGCCCGTCGAGACATCGGCGCCGCCCGTCGAGACTTCCGCGCCGCCCGTCGAGACATCGGTGCCGCCCGCTGACACATCCACGCCACCGGCCGGCACATCGGCGCCGCCCGTCCAGACTTCCGCGCCGCTCGCCGACACGCCGGCGCCCCAGACCCCGACGTCCGGTCCCGGTACCGATGTGCCGGCGGCAACGCCTCGGGCCTCCTACGTTGCAACGACAGACGAGGCCGCGCCCGACGAGGGTCACATTGAACCGCCGGATGCGCCAGGGCCGCTGCAGGCGACTCTCCGAACGCCGGTCTCCGACACGCAGTCCGAGCCCGTTGCCCAACCTGAAAGGACCGAGCCGCAAAGCCCCGATGCGGGCGACAGGCAGGGCGTTCCAGCGCAGCAGGCCCGGGCCGTCGAGCGCCCGCCGACGCCCACGACGACTTCGCACGACGTCGCCCCGACGGCCGCCGCAACCCGGCCGTCGGAGCCCGAGCAACCGGGCCCGGCGGTTTCGCCTCCGCTGCCGCCGCCCGCGGCCCCGGCGTCCGGTGCGCGGGCCGGGCCGCCAAAACCCGGCGCTGGCCTGCTGGTCACGGAGCGGCGCCCCATGCCCGTCGCGCCCGCGCCAGAGAGACTGCACCGCCCCGAGGTCCGAATCGGCCACCTGGACGTGATCGTTGTCGGGCCGGAGCCCCCGGAGAAGCCGACGCCCACCGCCCGACCCGCGAATGACGGCGCGACGCTGGCCAGTCGGCGTTATTTGCGGAGCCTCTGAGCGTGGCTGCCCCGTCGTCATCCGCACTGTCCATTGCTTGCCGCGCCATCGCGGAATTCGTCAGGAGTGAGCTGACCGACAACGGCAGCGGGGTTCAGGTGACGATCGGAACGCCGGCTAAGGCGGCGCCGCAGACCGGCGAAACCAAACAGCTCCTGAACCTGTTTTTCTACCGCATAGAGCCGGCCGGATTTTTCACCCCGCAGGGGCCGGCGGACCCGTGGTTGATCCGGCTCTATTGCCTGATCACCGCGTTTGGCGTTGATGAAGCAGAGGACGAGACCCCGCCGCCGGGGCACTCCCCGCCGCCGGG
>JAZFQW010000279.1:0-2715 GCA_036445335.1 Alphaproteobacteria bacterium
CGCGGCCACCCGCACTTCGAGGCCTGCCTGCGGTTCTGCGAGCGCTGGGACCAGACGTCGTTCGATCCCGACTACGACACCATGCCGCTCGACGCCTTCGAGCCGATGGTCCGCCGCCTGTTCGCCCATCCGCCCCACGGCTACGACTGACGGCGCGACAGCACCGCGCAGGCCGTGGCCAGTGTGAAACGTGCGGGCTCAGGCCTCGCCCGCGGCCAGCGCCTCCGGTGACGGGGCGTCGATGACCTGGCGCGCGACGTCGTAGCCGAAGCCGGCGCGGGCCAGCGCGGCGAGGTCGCGGTCGCGGTGCGCCGCCCGCTGCGGCGCCGGGCGGTGAGGCCCCAGCCTGCGGCGCCGGACCAGCACCGCCGCGGCGGCCGTGTCGGGCTCGTGGAACTCCTCGGTCAGCAGCGCGATCGCGCGGTCGATGTCGGCGCGGTCGACGCCCTTCTGCCGCAGCCGGGCGCGAATCGCCCGGGTCGAGCCGCCCTTCCGCGCAAGGCCGGCCGCCCGCGCCGCGGCATAGTGCGCGTCGTCCAGCAGGCCGTTCTGCTGGAACCGGGCGACCAGGTCGTCGACCAGCCGCGCGCCGGCCGCCCGGTCGGTGCCGTGGGCGCGGGCCGACCGCTCGACCCGCCGCCGCAGCACCCAGCGCAGATTCTCCGCGGAGCTGGCGAAGCGCTCCAGATAGTGCCGCGCGGCGCGCTCCAAGGCGGCGGCGTCGAGCTTGCGCGGGGGGCGACGCACGGCGGGCGTGGAGGTCATGGCGGCGCACAGTGCCACGGCGGCGGCCGCCCGGGCTAGCGGGTTTGCGCCGTGCCTTCGCGCGCGCTATGGTCCGGCGCTCCCGCAACCGAGACGACGACGTGATGAAGCCGTACCGCTCCGCGCCGCGGACCGTCGGCCCGGTCAATTGGGTCGGCCTGTGGACGCTCTACCGGAAGGAGGTGTTCCGCTTCCTCAAGGTGTTCACCCAGACCGTGGCGGCGCCGGTGGTGACCACGCTGCTGTTCTACACGATCTTCGCCCTGGCGCTCGGCGGCATCGTGCGGATGGCCGGCGACGTGCCGTTCCTGGTGTTCCTGGCGCCGGGCCTGGTGATGATGTCGATGGTCCAGAACGCCTTCGCCAACACCTCGTCGTCGGTGATGATCTCCAAGATCCAGGGCAACATCGTCGACGTGCTGATGCCGCCGCTGTCCGCGCTGGAGTTGGCGGTCGGCTATATCGCCGGCGGCATCACTCGCGGCGTCCTGGTCGGCGTCGTCACATTCCTGGCGATCCGGCTGTTCGTGCCGGTCGGCATCCACGCGCCGTTCTTCATCGTCTTCCACGGAGTGGCGGCCGCGATGCTGCTGGCGTTGTTGGGGGTGATCGGCGGGATTTGGGCGGAGAAGTTCGACCACATCGCCGCGGTGACCAACTTCGTGGTGACGCCGCTGGCCTTCCTGTCGGGCACCTTCTACACCGTCGACCGGTTGCCGGCGGACTGGCAGATCGTCGCCCACCTCAACCCGTTCTTCTACATGATCGACGGCTTCCGCTACGGCTTCATCGGCCAGTCGGACGGCACCCTGGCGGTCGGTATCGCGGTGATGACGGCGGTCAACCTGGCACTGTGGGGCCTGGTCTTGTGGATGCTGTCGACCGGCTACAAGCTGAAGGCCTGAGGTGCCGCCGCCGACGCCCGTGGCCGCGCCGCGCATGCCGCGGGTGATCGGCCGGGTCCATTGGCTCGGCTTCGCCACCCTGCTGCGCCGCGAGCTCGGCCGCTACTTCAGCTTCTGGCGGGTCAGCATCGCCGGCCCGGCGTTCGCCCAGCTGTTGTTCCTGCTGATTTTCGCGCTGGCGCTGGGGCCGGAGCGGTCGACCGCGGCGGGTGCGGCGGTGCTGCCGTTCATCGCCCCGGGCCTGCTGATGTTCGCGATCATGCAGCGGTCGGCCGAGAGCTGCACCTTCTCGCTGATATTCGACAAGCTGGAAGGGGTGATCGGCGACGTACTGACGACGCCGCTGGTTCCCACCGAGATCGCCGCCGGCTATGCCATCTCGGGCGCGATGAGCGGGTTGATCACTGGGCTGCCGATCCTGACCGGCATCGTGCTGTTCTTCGGCTTCCCGATCGCCCAGCCGTGGCTGGCGCTGGTGGTCGCCATGGCCGGCGCGCTGATGATGGCGTCGTTCGGCACCCTGGCCGGCCTGTGGGCGGAGAGGTTCGACCACGTCGCCGCGGTGTTCGCGTTCTTCATCGTGCCGTTGGGCTTCATGTCCGGCCTGTTCGTGCCGATCGACGCGCTGCCCGACCCGGTCCGGACGGTGGTCCAGTTCAACCCGCTATTCTACGCCATCGACGCCTTCCGCGGCGCCGTCCTGGGCATCCATTCCGCGCCCTTCGCGCTCAGTCTGACGGTGATGGCGGCGACCACCGTGGCGCTGTGGACCGCCGCCGACCGGCTGATTGCCAGCGGCTACAAGATCAAGGCGTGACTCATACCAATGATCGCTGATAGTGACCCATTTGATGGCGCGCGGCGGCCCGTCGGGTGCGTTGCGACCCTTGCCCGATGTGGCTGCATCGCGCCGCGGACCGCGCCTGCCCGGCGGGCCGCCGTGCATCATCAAACAGGTCATTATCAGTGATCCTTGGTATTTGGTATGACCGCGCGCGGGGGGCCATCTGCAGACCGCTGGAGGGTACGGATCGTCAATTCCCAG
>JAZFQW010000280.1:0-4951 GCA_036445335.1 Alphaproteobacteria bacterium
GGGCAGCGGCTCGTCGGCGAGCCGCGCCTCCAGGTTGACCAGCTTGCCTTCGGCACGACGGCGCTCGATGCGGCCGTCGACCAGCGTCGCCACCCCGGCGGAGTCGTAGCCGCGATATTCCAGCCGCTTCAACGCATCGATCAGCCGCGGCGCCACCGCGCCGCGCCCGACGATCCCGACGATACCGCACATGCCCTCTGTCCCTCGCTCCCGCGCTAGCCCTTCGACACTTTCGCCTTCGCCTTGGCCTTCTCGGCCGCCCTGCGCTCGCGATAGCGCCGCGCCAGCCCGGGTTTGACGACCTGTTCGGCGCGTTCCAGGCCCAGCGCGTCGTCGGCGACGTCGCAGGTGATCACGCTGCCGGCGCCGACAATGGCGCGGGCGCCGACCCGGACCGGCGCCACCAGCGCGGCGTTGGAGCCGATGAACGCGTCTGCACCGATCTCGGTGCGGTGCTTGAAAAAGCCGTCGTAATTGCAGGTGATGGTGCCGGCGCCGATGTTGGCACGGGCGCCGACCGTGGCGTCGCCCAGATAAGTCAGGTGGTTGGCCTTCGCCCCCTCGCCCAGGGTGGCATTCTTGACCTCGACGAAGTTGCCGACGCGGGCGCCCGGCCCGATCTCGGCGCCGGGGCGCAGCCGGGCGAACGGGCCGACGGTGGCGCCGGCGCGGACCGCCACGCCCTCGAGATGGCTGAAGGCGCGGATCTCGACCCCGTCCTCGACGGTCACGCCAGGCCCGAAGAACACCGAGGGCTGGATCACGACGTCGCGGCCCAGCACCGTGTCGGCGCTCAGGTACACCGTCGACGGGTCGATCATCGTCGCCCCCGCTTCCATCGCTTGGCCCCGCAGCCGGTCCTGCATCGCCGCCTCGGCCCGCGCCAGGGCGGCGCGCGAATCGACCCCCATCACCTCCTCAGCTCCGGCCTCCACGACGGCGCAGCGGCGGCCCTCGCGGCGGGCCAGCGCGACGGCATCGGTGAGGTAATACTCGCCCTGGGCGTTGCCGTCGCCGATCCGGTCCAGCAGGCCGAACAGCCGGCGGCCGTCGAACGCCATCATCCCGCCGTTGCACAAATCGATCGCGCGCTGGTCCGGCGTCGTGTCGGCGAATTCGACGATCGCCCGGAGGCCGCCGTCGGCGTCGCACACCAGCCGGCCGTAGCGGCCGGGATCGTCCGGTCGCATGCCCAGCACCACGACCGCCGGCTCGCCCGGTCCGCGCAGCGCCGCCACCATGGCGCGCAGCGTCTCGGCGGTGATCAGCGGCGTATCGCCGAACAGCACCAGCACGTCGCCGTCGAACCCCTCCAGCAGCGGCCTGGCCGCCCGCACCGCGTCGGCGGTGCCGCGCTGATGGAGCTGCACGACGGTCGGCCACGGCGCGGCGACGGCGGACACCGGGTCCATGCCCGGCCCGACGACCACCGCGGCGAGGCCGGGGCGCAGCGCGTCGACGGCGGCCAGCACGTGGGCCAGCATCGGCACGCCGGCGACCTGGTGCAGGACCTTGGGCACCTCGGACCTCATGCGCGTGCCCTTGCCGGCGGCGAGGACGAGGCAGGCGAGCTTTCGTTCGATCATGGACTTGCCCGTGTGACGGACCCCGATGACGCGCCAGAATAGGGCGGGAATTGCGCCACCGCCGTGGCGAAGTGGTGGTGCCACAGCGGCGTCGGTTCCCCAAGTCAAGAATTGTTGCCGATTCTTGCAGCGCGATCGGCGCGCCGGCGGCCCGTCCCGGTTCGTCCGGCGAGTCCGGCATCGGCGACGCACCTACCGCCTTATCACGCCGACGCCGATTGGACTATCATGGCCGATGCCCCGCCGCGGTGCCGGCGTCGGGCGGACCGGCGGATATCTGGAGACGGCGATGGGGATGCAAGAGCTTGGCGAGGCCATCAAGGCGAGCGATACGAAGGTCGACGTCGCGTTCTGTGGCTTCGACCTGTGGCTGGAGGTCTATGCCAGCGGCAAGGTGAAACAGGGTTATTACAAGAAGGGCGGCGTGCGCGCGACGCCCGAGGAGGTCGACGACATGGAACAGATCACCGTCCCGATGCCGATCGTCGGCAGGGGCATCGTGATCAGTTTCGACCCGACGCTGCCGCCCGACGAGTTCCGTCTGGCGCCGTGACGCCACGGGTGTGTCGAAGGACACAGTCGCGGTGACCGGGACGCTGTATTATGCTGGCTGTGTGAAAAGCCGGCGAGGCCGGCGAGACAGCGCCGCCGAGGAGACGCGCCGATGGGTTTGCCCGCCGCCAGAATGGGGGACATGGTCATACAGTCGATCCCGCATTGCCATGCGCCGATCCACCCACCGGCGCCGGTGCCGACGCCGGTGCCGCACCCGGGGATGCCGCTGGCGATCATCAAGGGCGAGTTCACCGTGCTGATCGGCAGCATGCCGGCGGCCAGGGTCATGGACACGACGATTCCGTGCATGATGATCCCGTGCGTCCCCGGCGGCCCGGGGATGATCACGTTGGGCTCATTTACCTGCCTCATCGGCAACATGCCGGCGGCGCGGATCACCGACATGACCGCGCATTCCGCCTGCGTTGCGCCGATTCCCGGGCCGGTCGGCCAGATTTTGCCGCCGGGTTGCCCCACGGTCCTGATCGGCTGAGGGTTCCTTGCGGCGCAGCCATTTCGAGGCCATCCAGCCGGTCTGCCCGCGCTGCCGCGGCGAGCGACAGGTTGACAGCCCGCTGCATCTGGCCGCCGTGTTGCGTGAGGACAGCGGCGACGTGCTGGAAGGCGTGCTGCACTGCACCGACACGGCGTGCTACCTGGAATTCCCGATTATCGACGGCATCCCGATCCTGGTGCCGGCGCCGCGCGCCTACCTGTCCGACAACGTGTACCATCTGCTGGCGCGCGACGACCTGTCGGAGACGATCGAGAGCATCCTGGGCGACTGCGCCGGCCCCGGCGCCGCCTTCGATGCGACACGGCAGCATCTCAGCACCTACACCTGGGACAATTACGGCGACCTCGACCCCGCCGAGGCGGAGACCGGGCCGGCGCCCGGCGCCGCGGTGCGCTGCCTGGACGCCGGGCTGGGCCTCGCCGGCGCCGAGCTCGACGGCCCGGTGCTGGACCTCGGCTG
The DNA here is from genome assembly GCA_036445335.1 of Alphaproteobacteria bacterium. GTDB lineage: Bacteria > Pseudomonadota > Alphaproteobacteria > DSM-16000 > Inquilinaceae > JAZFQW01. The sequence continues at coordinate 3,118 of JAZFQW010000280.1, forward strand.
CTCGGTGGGCCGAACCAGCTTCGCGCTGGCCGACCGCTGCGACGGGCCGGTGCTGGGGGTCGACGTCCACGTGCCGATGCTGCGCGCGGCGCGGCGCATCCTGACCACCGGTACCGTCCGCTACGCGCGGCGGCGCCTTGGCGTCGTCTACGACCGCCGCGAGTTTGCGGCGCCGTTCGACGGCGCCGACCGGGTCGACTTCTGGGCCTGCGACGCCCTGGCGCTGCCGTTCCGCGATAACACGTTCGGGTTTGTCGCCGGCATCAACGTGCTGGACTGCGTGGGCTCGCCGCGCGACATGCTGGCGTCGCTGGCCCGCGTCCTGCACCCCGGCGGATCGACGGTGCTGTCGACGCCGTACGACTGGTCGCCGAACGCCACCGCGTTCGAGGCGTGGATCGGCGGACACTCGCAGCGCGGGCCCGACCGCGGCGCCGCCGAGCCGATGCTGCGCAAGCTATTGACCCCGGGGGAGCATCCGCAGTCGATCGACGGCCTGCGGATCACCGGCGAGATCGCCGGGTTTCCCTGGCAGACCCGGCTCCACGATCGCAGCATCATGACGTACGACGTGCACGTCCTGGCCGCCGAAGCGGCGGCCACTTAACCCGCACTTCTCACACTGGCCACGGTCTGCGCGGCCAGTGTGAGAAGTGCGGGTAACGGCGCGAGCAATCGTCCGGAAGGAACGGCGAGCGGCGTCAGCAGGTCTCGACGCAGTCGCCGGTGGGGACGACGGTGCCGCCGGCCGCCTGTATTGGAGTTTCCTCGACACCGCGCAGGTGTATGACGACCGCCCCGAACGGCGTCCGCCCCTTGATGCGGACAGGCAGGTACGGGCCGCCGGCCATCGGCCGCGCCAGCCAGATATCCAGTTGCCGTTCGCGGTCGGCCTCGGCGCCGCGTCGCCAGAAGCTTCTGCCATCGTCGCGCTTGAAGGCCCCGGCGACTGCTACCAGCTGCATGTGGCAGCGCCGCGCCGGACCGGCATACGTGGCGATGTCGGAGCCCACCAACTGCTCCATCCCCCGGTCGGTGAACACCAGATCGTAGCGCCGCCGGCCGTCATACACCGGTACCGTCGTAGCGCAGCCGCCGGCGGCGGTCATCGAATGGATGATCGAGACCAGGCCGCTGAGCGGATCCAGCGCACCGACCAGCATGTCCTGCGGAACCGGCTCGTCATTGTCGCTGCGTTCGGGATCGAAGGTGACATCGACCTCGCCGTCGCCATCGAACCTGAGCGCGGTGACCCGGACCTCGCCGCGGCGCATCCGTTCGACCGTGCTGCGCGCCGGATTCAGGGTGTCGCCGGCGATCCGCCCGTCGGATTCGATCACCGCCGCCCAGTCGGAGAACCACGACGGCACGCCTACCAGCGCCGCGCCCAGGCGGACGTCGTATTCGTCATCGTCCATCGCCAGCACGATGTCGGAGTCGATCACATGCAACCCACCGGTATAGACGGCGTAGTCGGCGGTGACCGCGGGATGCTGATCCGCCTTGGCCGCATGCGGCGCCACCAGCGAGGCCAGCAGTCCCGCCACGGCCAGCACCGCGCCAGCGGACCGGGCCAGCGCGCCGCCGGTCCGGCAGCGGCCGTTGAATGGCATCGTCATCTATTCGCTCTCCTCCGCGCGTCCGCTCTGCCGGCTGACGGTCCCTGACCGCGGGATCAACAGGCACGCCCGCCTTATAGTCCATAATCGTTGATCAAAAGACAAGCAAACGGCGGTTGCTTGACAGCGCTACGGCCCGGCCGTAGATAGACCCCGGCAAGTTGAGCGGGCGCGTAGCTCAGCGGGAGAGCACCGTCTTCACACGGCGGGGGTCG
>JAZFQW010000281.1:0-3297 GCA_036445335.1 Alphaproteobacteria bacterium
CCCCCGGGGGCCCCCCCCCGCGCCGCCCTGCGGGTCGCGCCCGGGCAGCCCGCCCGCTTCGTCGAAGGCCTCAACCGTAGCGTTGCTACGATCTTCGGCCTTCTCCTGGCGGCTCGGACCGTCCGGACGCGACGCAGACCGTGGCCAGCATGAGAAATGCAGGCTAGCCCCCAACAGCCAGCCGCCGCGCCTCGTTCGGTCGGTCCGCCGCGATCGCCGCGCAGACGCGCGACGGCGTCCCAATGACAACGACCATCAGCAAGCCGACAGAGAGAAAACGCATGTCCGATGACATCTCCAGATTTTTCGACCTGATCAAGGAAAACGACGTCAACTACCTCGATTTGCGTTTCACCGATCCGCGCGGCAAGTGGCAGCACACCGCCCAGCGCGCCGACACCATCGACGAGGACACCTTCACCGACGGCGTCATGTTCGACGGCTCGTCGATCGCTGGTTGGAAGGCGATCAACGATTCCGACATGGCGCTGCTGCCCGACCCGGCAACCGCTGTGATGGACCCGTTCTCCGCCCAGCCGTCGCTGATCGTGATCTGCGACGTGCACGAGCCGGTCACCGGTCAGGCTTACAACCGCGACCCGCGGTCGGTGGCGAAGGCGGCGGAAAAATACATGGCGTCGCTGGGGATCGGCGATAAGGCGTATTTCGGGCCCGAGGCGGAGTTCTTCGTGTTCGACGACGTCCGCTTCACGTCGGACATGCACCAGGCGTTCTACTACCTGGACAGCGAGGAGGCGCCGGGCAACGCCGGGCGCGAGTACGACGACGGCAATCTGGGCCACCGGCCGACGATCAAGGGCGGTTACTTTCCGATCCCGCCGGTCGACAGCGCCGCCGACCTACGCGCTGAGATGCTGAGCACCATGGACGAGATGGGCGTCTCGGTGGAGAAGCACCACCACGAGGTCGCCCCGGCCCAGCACGAGCTCGGCATGAAGTTCGAGACCCTGGTGACTTGCGCCGATGCACTGCAGATCTACAAATACTGCGTCCACATGGTGGCGCACGCTTACGGCAAGACCGCGACTTTCATGCCGAAGCCGGTCAAGGGCGACAACGGTTCCGGCATGCATGTCCACCAGTCGATATTCAAGGGCGACACGCCGGTGTTCGCCGGCTCCGGCTATGCCGACCTGTCGGAGACGGCGCTGCACTATATCGGCGGCATCATCAAGCACGCCCGCGCGATCAACGCCTTCTCCAACGCCACGACAAACAGCTACAAGCGATTGATCCCGGGCTTCGAGGCGCCGGTGCTGCTGGCCTATTCGGCGCGCAACCGGTCCGCCTCGTGCCGCATCCCCTACACCACCAGCCCCAAGGGCAAGCGCGTCGAGGTGCGGTTCCCCGACCCGGCGGGCAACCCGTATCTGGGATTCGCGGCGATGCTGATGGCCGGGCTGGACGGAATCCAGAACAAAATCGACCCCGGCGACCCGATGGACAAGAATCTCTACGACCTGCCGCCGGAGGAGCTGGCCGACGTGCCGACGGTGTGCGGCTCGCTGCGCGATGCGCTGGGGGCTCTGGAGGCCGACCACGGGTTCCTGACCAAGGGCGACGTGTTCACAAAGGACATGATCGACGGCTACATCGACCTGAAGTGGGAGGAGGTGTACAATTTCGAGCACACTCCCCATCCCTGCGAATTCTCGATGTACTACAGCGCATAGCGACACCGTTCGAAGCCGGTCCCCGTCTTTCTCGGTCGGGGTCCGTATTCGTCGCCGCCATGGCCTCCGGCCGCGAGTCGCGGTATAATGAATTGACGATCGACGGTTCGGTGGCCCCGGGTCGAGGCCGTGCCGGTCACCCGGTATCGTCCACGCCACGGCGGAGCCGCCATCCTTTTGAGAGGCCAAGGCGGACGCCATGTCCGGCGACGCGCATTCCATGGCGGTGCTGTTCGCCATCATCTGCGACAGCGAGCGGCTCTATGAAACCGCCGGCGACGAAAGCGCCCATCGGCGGATCGCCGCCGGCATCGACCGGCTGACCGCGATCATCGACAAGCGAGGCGGACGGGTCGTCAAGACCGCCGACGAGGAGATCCTGGCCACCTTTCCAACCGCTGACGCGGCGTTCGCGGCAGGCTCGGACATCCATGAGGCCGGCCAGCCGGATCTGCTGCCGGTGCGCGCCGGGTTCCATTTCGGCCCGGTGATCGAGGACGCCGGCGACGTGTTCGGCGACACCGTCAACCTGGCCGCTCGAATTGCCGGCCTGGCCCAGGCCGGCGAGGTGCTGATGCCCGAACAGACGCTGGACCGGCTGGCGCCGGAACTGCGCCGCGGCACCCGGCTGCTCGACCGCGTCACCGTGAAGGGCAAGCGCCACCCGCTCAACGTCCATGAGATCGCGCCGCCGACCCACGACGCGACATTCATCGCCGGCGCGGTGGCGCCCGGTCGGCAGACCGCCGCACCGCTTCATCTCGTCTATCGCGAGCGCACGCTGGTCGTCAGCCCGCTCATGGTCCGGTTCGCCCTGGGGCGGCTGGAGCAGAATGATCTGGTGGTCGATGACTCGATGGTGTCGCGGCAGCACGCGATCATCGAGGTCCACCGTGGCCAGTTCCACCTGACCGACTGCAGCACCAACGGCACCTATGTCGCCGCCGGCGGCAACCACCCGGTCTTGCTGAAGCGCGAAGGCGTGCTGCTGGTCGGCGCCGGCCATATTTCCCTCGGCCGCCCCCCGGGGCAGAACGCCGAGCATCTGCTGCGGTTCGCCTACGGCACTGACATCGACTGAAAGCGGGCCCGGGGCCGGTGCGACCGACCGGCGGCACGATCGACCAAAATACGACCACAATCTTTTGCCACACCCTTGCCCGGGGCCGACGAGCAAGATACGGAGCGGAGGAATGCGGATAACCCACCGCGTTGTCGAGGGGGGTAAGGTGCGGCTTGGCGACCTGATTTCATTGGGACGCCGGTTCATCTTCTACACCACCCATCCGGATCTCAGCGATCTCGACGGCGAAAACTTCGCGTGCGAGGCCGACGTGGTCGCGCGGATCGAACGCGTCATGCCCGAAGATCGCGTGACGATCACCGGCTGACGCTAGCCCGCACTTCTCACGCTGACCATGGTCTGCGTGAGAAGTGCGCGCTAGCCGGTCGACCGACGCCGGCGAGCGCATCGCAGGAAGGTCTGTCGGTCGCGGCCGCCGGTCCTATCGGTTGAGCGTGACCGTCAGTTCGGCCCCGCCGAGGCCGTGCACGCTGTCGCGCGCGCGCAGGATGACGGCGTCGATGCCCGGCGGGATCGCCA
>JAZFQW010000282.1:0-7624 GCA_036445335.1 Alphaproteobacteria bacterium
TGACCGTCGCGGTGCTGGTCATCGGCGGATGGCCGTCGTCGGTGACCTCGACCTCGAACGTGAAGCTGGTCGGACCGCTCTCGTAATCCAGGCTGGCGTCGGGGGCCAGCGAGATGACTCCGGTGAGCGGATCGAGGACGAACAGGCCCGCCTCGTTGCCCGAGAGGAAGCTGCAGTTGAGGGTCTGGCCATCGTTCGAATCGCTGATCACGAGGGGAATCGTGACGCCGGAATTCTCGTCGACCTGAAAACTCTGGTCGGCGATGACCGGCGCGTGGTTCACGCCGGAACCCTTGCCTGGATTGTCTTCGAGGCCCGGCGGCGCGCTGCTGCCGTTGCCTTTGCTATTCTCGAATTCCGGCTTTGCCATGTCATCTCCTCCGCTGGCCGCCCTTTTCGTTAGTGGGTCTGGCCGGTCTCTAGTTCACGTACTCAGCCGCCTTTGTCGGTCGCAAATCGACCTCGATGTCGAGCCTAAATGTCTGCCGGATTAGATTAGATTGCAAAGAGATTATTGCAGTTCGCGTTAACGTTTCATTATATTTTGTCTTGCAAACACAGAACCTGGTACCGCACCTGTCCTACGGACCTATATATGGCAATAAAAATTCAACGTTTACAGGTGTTAACCAAGAGTACGCTGCACGCCCTATTGCGCCGATACTCTATTATATTGGCCGTTTCTATCGAGTATCTGGTCGCTGGATGGTCTATGCGACTATCGACAATATCCCTAAAATGTCACAGGTATTTTATTCCAGTTCTCGATTTATTTATTTAAACATCCGCGACGAGGTGCGGTCAGATCTTGACGACCTTGCCCGGGTTCATCAGGTTGTGCGGGTCCAGCGCCCGCTTGATCGCGCGCATCGCGCCCACCGCCTCGCCGTGTTCGGCCTCCATGAAGCGCAGCTTGCCGTAGCCGATGCCGTGCTCGCCGGTGCAGGTGCCGCCCATCGCCAGGGCGCGCAGCACCATCCGCTCGTGCAGCGCCTCGGCGGTCTTGACCTCTTCGGGGTCGTCGGGGTCCAGCACGTAGACCAGGTGGAAGTTGCCGTCGCCGACATGGCCGACGATGGGCGCCAGCATGCCGGTGTCGGCCAAGTCGCGCTGGGTCTCGGCGATGCAGTCGGCCAGCCGCGAGATCGGCACGCAGACGTCGGTCGGCATGCCCTTGGCCCCCGGGCGCAGTGCCAGCGCGGCGTAATAGGCGTCGTGGCGCGCCTGCCACAGCCGCGAGCGGTCCTCCGGCCGGGTCGCCCAGCGGAAGTCGGTGCCGCCGAAGTCGCCGGCGATCTCGCCGACCTGCCGGGCCTGGTCCACGACCGCTTGCGCGCTGCCGTGGAATTCGAAGAACAGTGTCGGCGCGACCGCGTAGTCGAGCTTGGAGAACCGGTTGCACGCGTCCATCTGGACCGCGTCCAGCAACTCGATCCGCGCCACCGGGATGCCCGACTGGATGGTCAGGATGACGGTGTTGACGGCGTCGGCGATGGTCGGGAACGGACACACCGCGGCGGAGATCGCCTCGGCGATGCCGTGCAGGCGCAGGGTGATCTCGGTGATCACCCCCAGCGTGCCCTCCGAGCCCACCATCAGCCGCGTCAGGTCGTAGCCGGCGGCTGACTTGCGGGCGCGGGTGCCGGTCCGGATCACCCGTGCGTCGGCCAGCACGACGGTCAGCCCCAGCACGCTATCGCGCATGGTGCCATAGCGCACCGCGTTGGTGCCCGACGCGCGGGTCGCCGCCATGCCGCCGATCGAGGCGTCGGCGCCCGGGTCGATCGGGAAGAACAGACCGGTGTCGCGCAGGTGCTCGTTGAGCTGCTTGCGGGTGACGCCGGCCTGAACGGTGCAGTCCAGATCGTCGGTCGACACCCGCAGCACCCGGTTCATGCCGGTGAGGTCGATCGAGACGCCGCCGTCGAGCGCGGCGACACCGCCCTCCAGCGACGTGCCGGCGCCGAACGGCACCACCGGCACGCGGTGGGCGGCGCAGCGCCTGACAATCTGGGCCACTTCGTCGGTGCTGCCTGCGAACGCGACGGCGTCCGGCGCGACCACCGGGTGGTAGGATTCGTCCTTGCCGTGCTGGTCGCGCACCGCCCGCGCCGTGCTCAGCCGGTCGCCCAGCAGCCCGCGCAGCTCGTCGATCAGCGCCTGGTTCGGCGGCGCCCGCCGCCTCGACGCGTCGGCCGCCATCGCCATGCTCCTCCCGGGTGAGGCGTTGGGTTGCGGGGCCTCATGGACCCCCGCTCGGCTGGGCGGGCCTCGCGTCCGGCAACCCGTCTCCAGCGGCATCAGCACGACCGCCGCGCCGCCACTGTACCGTGACGCCCGGCTGCGCCGCAAGCCGACCCCGGCCGGCGGGAATTGTCGGTGGATCGCCCGGCCGATCGCGGCTATACCCACGCCGGCCCGCGCCGCTCGACCGCTCCGGCCGGGCCATCGCCCACCGTGACGCGGAGACGTCCATGACCCGCTCTATTGGTTGGCTGGCCGCCGCCATCGTGCTGGCGGCGTCGATCCCGAGTGCCCAGGCCGGCGACCGGTCCGGCGTGCCCGACCCCGCCGCCCGGCCGCCCGGGCCGGCCTCGCAAGTGGCGGACAGCGCCGGCGCCTGCCCGCCGCGCCGGCAGGTCGAGGCGGAACAGGTCATCCGGCTGCACACCGAGCTGATGGTCACCAGCCTGACTTGCGCGGACGCCTACGGCGACCCCGCGCTGCACGACCGCTACAGGCGCTTCAGCTCGGCGCGGGCGGACCAGTTGCGCACCGCGCAGAACACCATAATGCGGCACCGGTTCGGCGGCAGCCCGCGGCGCTACGACACCTTCCACACTGAACTGGCGAACCAGGAGATGCTGTTCGCGATGGCGTTGTCGGTGCCGGCCTATTGCGCCGCGCGGCGGCTTCGCTTCGAGTCGTTGGTCGATGACGGGTCGGGCATGTTCGACAGCTATGTTGAGGCGTTGACCGGCCTCGAGATCGTCCGCCGAATCGGCTGCTGACCGCCATCGCATCCGAGTCGGCGGGGGTGTCCCGCCCCGGGCGCGCGCCCGCCGGTCGTGCGGGCTAGAGGCTGGTCGCCGCCCTGGCGGCCTGGTCATAAAGGCCGGACAGGGCGCGCAGCAGCCGGGCGGTCTCGCCGATGTCGCGCCGCTCGGGCAGGCCGAGCGCGTCGAGCGCCTCGACCAGGCAGTCCTCGCGGACCCGGCGATAGCGCGCGCAGGCCTCGCGCCCGGCCGGCGCGATAGCGTAGAACACCTCCTTGCCCTTGCGGCCGCGCCGCACCAGTCCCAGCCGCTCCAGCTTCTTGCAGGCATAGGTGACCAGATGGGCGTCCTCGATGTTGAGCACGAAGCACAGGTCGGCGGCGCGCTTGGGGCGGTCGCGGTGGTTGATGCCGTGCAGCACCAGCGCGTCGAGCGCCGACAGATCGGCCGGCCCAGCCGCCGCCATGCAGCGGGCGACCCAGCGGTTGAAGGCGTTGGCGGCGACGATCAGGCCGAACTCGAACTCGTTGAGCTCGGCGCCGTGGTCCGACGCCAGGTGGGCGGACGACACGATCGGCGTCTTGCCGGCGCGCCGGGTCATGGCGCGCCGTCGCCGGCCGGCGCTCCAAAGCCGCCGCCGCCGGGGGTCTCGATGACGAAGACGTCGCCGGGCGCCATGGCGGTCTTGTCGGTGCTGCCCAGATCGTCGCGGGCGCCGGACGCGCGCTCCACCCAGCAGCGTCCGACCCGGCCCGGTCCGCCGCCGGCGACGCCGAACGGCGGCACCCGGCGGTGGTTGGCGAGGATCGCCGCGGTCATCGCCTGGCGGAAGCGGACGCGGCGCACCACCCCGTCGCCGCCGCGCCGGCGCCCCGCGCCGCCGCTGTCGGCGCGGATCGCGAAGCTCTCCAGCAGCACCGGAAACCGCAGCTCCAGGACCTCGGGGTCGGTCAGGCGCGAGTTGGTCATGTGGGTGTGGACCGCCGACGCGCCGTCGAAGTCGGGGCCGGCGCCGGCGCCGCCGCAGATCGTCTCGTAATACTGGTAGCGGTCGTTGCCGAAGGTGAAGTTGTTCATCGTGCCTTGGGCCGCCGCCAGCACCCCCAGGGCGCCATACAGCGCATCGGTCACGCACTGCGAGGTCTCGACGTTGCCGGCGACCACCGCGGCCGGCGGACTGGGATTGAGCATCGAGCCCTCGGGCACGATGATCCGCAGCGGCGCCAGGCAGCCGTCATTGAGCGGGATGTCGTCGTCAACGAGCGTACGGAAGACGTACAGTACGGCGGCGCGGACCACCGCCGCCGGCGCGTTGAAGTTGCTGTCGAGCTGCGCCGAGGTGCCGGCGAAGTCGATCTCGGCGGCGCGCGCGGCGCGGTCGATGCGGATGTCGACGGCGATCCGGGCGCCGTTGTCCATCTCGTAGCTGAATCGCCCCGGCGTCAGCACGTCGAGCACGCGGCGCACCTGCTCCTCGGCGTTGTCGCGGACGTGGCCCATATAGGCGTGGACCACATTCAGCCCGTACAGCGCGACCATCCGGCGCAGTTCGTGCACGCCCCTCTCGTTGGCGGCGATCTCGGCCTTCAGATCGCCGATATTCTGCGTCACGTTGCGCGCCGGATGAGCGGTGGTGGCCAGCCGCTCGAGCAGCGCCGCCTCGGCGAACGTGCCGCCGTCGACAAGCAGAAAATTGTCGAACAGCACGCCTTCGTCGTCGATCGTCCGGCTGTCCGGCGGCATCGAGCCGGGGGTCAGCCCGCCGACGTCGGCGTGGTGGCCGCGACTGGCGACGTAGAACAGCACCTCGCCGCCGCCCGGCGCCTGGTCGAACACCGGCGTGACGACGGTGATGTCGGGCAGATGAGTGCCGCCGTTGTACGGGTCGTTGATCGCGTACACGTCGCCCGGTTTCATCGTGCGCATACGCTTATCGATGACGTGACGTACGGTCACGCCCATCGAGCCGAGATGGACCGGCATGTGTGGCGCATTTGCAACAAGGTGGCCGGCACGGTCGAACACCGCACAGGAGAAGTCCAGCCGCTCCTTGATGTTGACCGAATACGACGTGTTCTGCAGCGTCCGGCCCATCTGTTCGGCGATCGACATGAACAGGTTGTTGAACACCTCCAGCATCACCGGGTCGACCGAGGTGCCGACCGCGACCCGGCCGGGCAGCGGTACGGTGCGGGTCATCACGACGTGATCGAGCGGGGTGATCTCGGCGCGCCAGCCGGGCTCCACGACCGTGGTCGCGGTCGTCTCCTTCAGGATTGCCGGCCCGGCGACGGCGTCGCCCGGCGCCAGCGCGGCGCGGTCGAACACCGGCGTCGCCCGGGTCCGTCCGGCCATGTGGACCTCGACCGTCGCCAGCGGCGCCGGCGGGCGGTCGCGCCGGGTCGGCGGCGCGGCGCGGTCCCCGACCGTCGCGCCGCCGCCGACCAGCTCGACCGAGGCGGCCTCGATGATCAGCTCCTTGCCGGCCATGACGAAGCCGAAGCGGTCGCGGTGCGCCGCCTCGAAGGCCGCCGCCACCGCGTCGCGCGCGCCGAACGGCACCGCCAGCGAGGTGTCGGTGCCGAGATACTTGATATGCAGTTGCCGCCCCGTGTCGTATGCGTCGATGCCCTGGATCCGAAACTCACCCGCGGCGTCGGCGGCCAGGGCGTCGAGGGTGCGCCCGGCCGCCGCCAGCCCGTCGTCGAGCGGCGCCTCGACCGAGGTCTCGCGGAGCGCGCGGACGTCGGCCAGGCCCATGCCGTATGCCGACAGGACGCCGGCAAAGGGGTGGATGTGAATCCGCTTCATCCCCAGGGCGTCGGCCACCAGGCAGGCGTGCTGGCCGCCGGCGCCGCCGAAGCAGGCGAGCGTGTAGGCGGTGACGTCGTGGCCGCGCTGGACCGAGATCTGCTTGATCGCGTTGGCCATGTTGTCGACTGCGATCCGCAGGAACCCGTCGGCGACTTCCACCGGGCTGCGCCGGTCGCCGGTCGCAGCGGCGATTTCCGCGGACATCTCAGCGAACCGGGCGCCGACCACCTCGGCGTCCAGCGGCGCGTCGGCGGCCGGCCCGAAGACGCGCGGGAAGTGCGCCGGCTGCAGCTTGCCCAGCATGACGTTGCAATCGGTCACGGTCAGCGGCCCGCCGCGGCGATAGCAGGCCGGCCCCGGGACAGCACCGGCGCTGTCCGGGCCGACCCGGTACTTGTCGCCGTCGAACCGGACGATCGACCCGCCGCCGGCCGCCACGGTGTGGATCTGCATCATCGGCGCGCGCATGCGTACGCCCGCTACGTACGTCTCGAACGTGCGCTCGAACGTGCCGGCGTAATGAGTCACGTCGGTCGACGTGCCGCCCATGTCGAAGCCGATGATGCGGTCGAAGCCAGCCATGCCGGCGACCCGCGCGGCGCCGACGACGCCGCCGGCCGGGCCCGACAGGATGCTGTCCTTGCCCTGGAACAGCCGTGCGTCGGTCAGGCCGCCGTTGGACTGCATGAACATCAGGCGGGCGTCGCCCAGCTCCGCCGCGACCTGGTCGACATAGCGCCGCAGGATCGGCGACAGATAGGCGTCCACGACCGCGGTATCGCCGCGACCGACCAGCTTGATCAATGGGCTGACCTGGTGCGACGCGGACACCTGGGTGAAGCCGACTGCGTGCGCCAGCTGCGCCACCGCCTGCTCGTGGCCCGGGTAGCGGTAGCCGTGCATGAAGACGACGGCGCAGGCACGGATGCCGTCGCGGTGCGCCGCCTCCAGCCCGGCGCGCGCGGCATCGAGGTCGACCGGCGCCAGCTCCTCGCCCTCGGCGGTCATTCGGCCGGGCACCTCGACGACCCGCTCGTACAACAGCTCGGGCAGTACGATTCCGCGGTCGAACAGGCGCGGCCGCTCCTGGTAGGCGATCCGCAGCGCGTCGCGGAAGCCCTGCGTGATCAGCAGCAGGGTGCGCTCGCCCTTGCGCTCCAGCAGCGCGTTGGTGGCGACGGTCGTGCCCATCTTGACCGCCTCGATCCGGCCCGCCGGGATCGGCCGGCCGGCGCCCACCCCCATCAGGTCGCGGATCCCCTGGATGGCGGCGTCGCGGTAGCGCCCGGGGTTCTCCGACAGCAGTTTGTGGGTGACCAGACCGCCATCGGGGCGCCGTGCCACCACGTCGGTGAAGGTGCCGCCACGGTCGATCCAGAACTGCCAACGGCCCGCCGCCCCGCTATCGTCACCAAGACCCTGTTGCATGCGCGTGTCCCCGGTCGCGGGCCCGTTCGCCCGTCGCGCCGCTAAACTGACATTTTATCGATAAATCGTCAATAAATTTTAGCTACTAGCCCTCGGGATGACACGTTTGTGCTATTGGCTTCAGTGCTCATGCCGTACCCTGAACGCTGGGGAAGACCGATGAGACGGGCCAAGAAAGTGGCGATCCATCTGATACTGCTGGTGCTGATCCTGCTTGCGGGGCCGGCGCTGGTGTTGCTGAGCGGGCGGGTCGACTTCGACGCGCAATGGTCGACCGCCAGCCGCGAGCCGACCGGCATCGCGCCGGACCCGGCGATCACGCCGGAGGCGGTGGTGCAGGTCTACGGCGCCCGGACGTTCGCGTGGCGCGGCGCGTTTGCCGTGCA
>JAZFQW010000283.1:0-3336 GCA_036445335.1 Alphaproteobacteria bacterium
TTGACCCGATCTCTCAGCTTAACCGCCGTTGCGCGGGCATCGGCGAGCGGCAGGACGGCAACCGGCCCGATGGTATAGCGGCGTCGGCGGCCGTGATGGCTATAGACGAAGATCCAGGATTTTGCGCCTGCCGCCGTCACCCGGACTCCGAAGCCGGGCACCGCCGAATCGTACCTTTCGACCCTGCCGTACCTCGGCGCCTTGATTGCCGCGACACTGGTTGCCGTGAACGTCTTATTTGCCATGGTTTCGCCCTCGGGGTAGCACAGGGGTAACGCCCCCCGGCGGGTTCTGGTGGGGTTCTATGGGGTAACATGTGGCGGTTTTCTCAGGTGCGTCAAGGGGTTTGGGTGGGTGAACGGGTAGCATGGGATAGCATGTGGAGCGCAGTAGCCTTATCGTTGCGACTGTGATCCTGGCGAAGGCGAGGACGGCTTCCTGGCGGCGGCGCGGCTATGGCCCGCCCCGTTGCGCCTTCAGGCCGGCTTCCAGCGCGGCGATGTTGGCGTCGAGCCAGCGCTTGCGGTCGCGCTGCCAGCGCTCCGGCGTCCGGTCGAGCAGGAACGACAGCAGGACGAACCGGCTGCCCCGGGTGACGTCCAGCGCCTCGTGCAGCAGCGAGCACGCGAACACCACGGCATCGCCGGTGCCGGGGCGGTACAGGTTGGGACCGTATTCCGGGAACCTGAGTTCGCCACCCTCATAGTCCTCGGTGTTGAGGTTGAGGGTCATGGCGAAGCGGCGCTGCCCGCGGGCCGGCACCGAGTTGTCGCGGTGCGGACGGAAGAAGCCGCCCTCGTCGGCGTCGTAGCGGACGATCTTGAATTCCTCGACGCGGCTCAACTCGGCATCGAAGGCGCGCCCCACCTCCGGCGCGACGCGGGCGAACACGGTATCGGAGATCTCCCGGAACAGCGCCGGATCCTTGACGTGGTGGTCGCGGCGGCGCTTGACGTCGGCCCGCAGAGTCTTGGCCTCCCGGCCGCCCTTGCCCAGCGTGATGGTGCCGCTCTCGGTGTTGCCGCGGGTCGCCCAGACCTCGATCAGGCGGCGGCAGAAGGCGCGGTCGAGCACCCGCGGCACGATCAGCACCGGCGCGGTCATCGTGACGGTTTCCGCCGCCGACGCCGGGCTCGACCGCTCCAGGCAGGCCAGCGCCCGCTCGGCGTGCGGCGCCATCCCACGGCCCTGGATCGTCTCCAGGACGCGCTGGTTGGCGTCCAGCACGAAGGTGACGATCGAGCGGGCCGACGGCTCGGCCGGCTGGCCCGGATCCGGCACCGGCACGCCGTACTGGCGGTGCACGCGGCCGCCGGGGTCGGTCAGCAGGGCGAACGGCACCCCGTCGGTGGCCGCCGCCAGGATATTGGCGTCCAAGGTGTCGGTGTCGATCGCCATGACCTGCGCGCCGAGCGTGGCGAACCCGGCATGGCGCTTGACGAAGCGGTCGAATTCGGCGCGATGGGCGGCCTCGCCGATGCTCGGGAAGAAATGCAGCACGATCGGCCCGCCGCGCACCAGATCGTAGAACGGGTCGACCGCCTTGTCCTGGTCGGGCAGCAGGAAGTCCGGTGCCCGGTCGCCCGGCGCCAGCGGAGCGGTCCGAAGCGCCGGTGCAAGGGCCGCCGTCGGCGCCGCCGTGGAACTCGTGCCCACGGTCATCGGCCCGTTCGACCGACTATTCCGCCGGCGCCGGCGCCACCCGGCGAACGCCGCCGGGCAGCATCAGCGCCGCCGCGCAGGCGGTCAGCCCGATCACGCTCAGGCTCCACAGCAGCAGGCCGAAGTCGCCCCGCCAGCCATGACTCAGCGCCACCAGCTGCACCGCCAGCGGCGCCACGCCGAAGGCGAGGATGAATTTCAGCCCGAACACCAGGCCGCGATGTCGGTCCGGCGTGTAGCGCGCCAGCAGCAGGTTTTCCGCCGGCAGCAGCCCGCCGCCGATGAACACCGCCAGCGCCGCGGCGACCAGCAGCGGCACGTCGGTCAGGCCGCTCAACAGCGCCAGGAACGGGAACTGCAGCGCCAGGCCCCAGACGTAGACGGTCTTCAGCGGCAGGCGGTCGCACAGATGTCCGCCGACGATCTGCGACACCGAGGCGAACAGGTAGACCGCGGCGACCATGCCGCCGACGCCGATCATCGTGTCGCCGGTCAGGCCCACCATCCGTTCGTCGAACCATTTCGGCATCGCCACCTGCAGGCTGTGGAAGATCAGCCCGCCGCACACCATGGTGACCGACAGCACGACGAAGGCACGTATGGCGTCGCCGCGCCCGGCCGGCGCGTCGGGCTTGACGTCGCTGTCGCGGTCGACGACCAGCCTGAGCGCGATGCACGCCCACAGCACCAGCCCGGTGGCGACGCTGACCACGCCCGGCAGGATGAACGCGGCGCGCCAGTCGATCACGTCGGTCAGGGTCGCCGCGATCAGCGCCGCCCCGGCGATGCCGAGGCTGCCGAAGATGCCGACGGTGCCCATCACCCGACCACGATTGATCGAATGGCGCATCACCCACGAGAACGCCACCGGGTGGTAGATCGACGCGCCCAGCCCCAGCGCCGCCAGGCCGAGCATCAGCCCGGTGGTGCCCTCGGCCAGCCCGGCCGCCACCGCGCCGCCGCCGGTGATCAGGAAGAACGCCACGATCATCCGCGATTCGCTCCACCGGTCGCCCAGCCACCCGGCCAGCGGCGCGCCGATGCCGATCATCAGGCTGCCGACCGTCCACAGCCGGATCAGAACGTCGTAGGACAGCCGCCAATCACTCTCCAGCCCCAGCACGACCGTCAGATAGAGCGCCGTCAGCACATGCATGTAAGCATGGCCCAGACAGGCGAAGACGACGACAAGGCGGGGACCGCGATGATCCATGCAACGGCTCACGGGTCGGTGGTGGGGGCTCGTGCCGAGGAACGGCTCCTCGATTTGCGCATCGTCGCATGGTGGCACAGGCGACACAATTCGCGTTTTGTGCCCCGACAATGTCACGAACGCGCCACGCCGTGGCCGTGACCGCCCGTCATTTTGTGACCATGAGCTATCAGCACGCTGCGCCCGCCGACGCCGAGCGGATCGACCGCGACCGTCTGGTCTGGGACCTCGAATACCGCTCCGATGTGCGTCGGCAACTCGCCGCCGCGGAGTGCGCTCACGCGTCTTCGGTCGCCGACCCGATCCACTCCACGAACGACTGATTGCCGCCGACGATCGGCAGGCCGACGACGCACGGGCAGTCGTAGGAATGCAGCGCCCTCACCCGGTCCGTCAGCCGGTCCAGCAGGTCCGCCCGGGTCTTGGCGATCAGCACCGCCTCGCCGTCCTCCCGAACCGCG
>JAZFQW010000284.1:0-2167 GCA_036445335.1 Alphaproteobacteria bacterium
GAGCACGATGAAGTCGTTGCCGGCGGTGGGCGTGCCGGCGCTGAACAGCAGCAGGGCGCCGCCCAGATCGTCGAACACGAAGCCCTCGATCGAATCGGTGGTGAATATATTGACGATCGTCATGCCCCCGGGGCTCGGCGCAAACGCATTGCGGATCTCGAGGTTATTCCCGACTTGGAAGGCGTCGAGGATGTCCGGGGTGAGGTCCGTGTCGGTCTGGAAGACGACCAAATCCGAGGCGCCGCCGCTGTCGGTGATCGTATCCAAGCCTTTGCCGACACCCCACCGGTAGGTATCGTCGCCGCCGCCGCCCGAGAGCGCGTCGTTTCCGCCGGCGCCCTCGAGGATGTTGTCACCCGCGCTGCCGGTGATCGTGTCGTCGAAGTCGGACCCGACGACGCCCTCGATGTTGGTGAGCGTGTCGTCGCCCATGCTGGCGCTGATGGCCTGCTGCGCGGCGCTCGAGAGATCGACCGAAATCCCCTCCGACGAGGCGCGGTAATTCACGATATCCGCGATTCCGTCGCCGCCGTCCAATACGTCATTGCCCGAGGCGCCGAACAAGATGTCGCTCCCGGCGCCGCCCTGCAGGGTGTCGCCGCCGCCGCCGCCGCTGAGGATGTCGTCGCCGTCGCCGCCGCTCAGCGTCTCGCCGCCGGCGGCCTGGCCGAACAGGGCATCGTTTCCGGTCGTCCCAGCGGTCCCCGTAGCCAGCTGATAGGTCGTGCTCGACTCGAGGAGGACCAACTGTTCGAGCGGCTGGGTCGTGAAGTGGCTCAGGACCGTAACGGTGCCGCCGGCCGCGGAGGTGAGCACGATGTGGTCGCCGCTCCGGAACAGCTCCCTGAACTCGCCGACCATCAGCGTATCGGTGCCGACGGTGTCGTTGATGATATCGTTGCTGCCGTCGTTCTCGAAGAAGTAGGTGTCGTTTCCGGCGCCGCCATTGAGCGTGTCGTCGCCGGAGTCGCCGGCCAAGAAGTCGTCGCCGAGACCGCCCGTGAGTATGTCATTCCCGCCGTCGCCGAACAGGCTATCGTTGTCGTCGCCGCCATCGAGGATGTCGCTGAAGTCGTGGCCGACGAGAATATCGCTGCCGGTGCCGCCCGAGAGATCGTTACTGCCCTCCTTGCCGAAGATGAAATCGTCGCCGGCCAGACCGTTGACAATGCCCGTGTCATTGTCGAGGACGATCAAGTCGTTGCCGGCGGTGCCGGCGGTGCCGAAGTCGAAGACCAAGCCCGGCAGGAAATCGAACGTGAACTGCTCGATCTTGCCGGTTCCCGTGGCGTCGGCGATGGCGAGGAAATCGCTTCGCCCCGGCCCCAACGCCGTTTCCTCGCCCATCTCCAGGACCAGCACGGTCCCGCTGTCGTCGAAGAAGAAGCCGAATTCGTCGAAGTCTCGGATGACATCCGCGAGGTTGGTAAAGCCGCTCACGATGTCGACCCGGTCGGCCGTGCCGCCTGAATCGCGGATCTCGGCCAGATCGTCGCCGATCGAGAAGATGTAAAGGTCGTCGCCGGTACCGCCCTGGAGGAGGTCGAGGCCGCTGCCGCCGATCAGCGTATCGTTGCCCCCGTCGCCGATGAGCGTGTCGTTGCCGGCAAGGCCGTCGATCGTATCCGCGGCAAGCGTCCCGGTGAGCACGTCGTCGCCGGGCGTGCCCGTCAAGGTGGTCGACTGCACCGCCAGGTCGACCGAGACCTGCACCGCCGCCGTCGAGGCCGCGCCGCCGTCGTCGATCGCCACCACCGTGAAGGCCGGCTGCACGCCCGTGGCCTCGGCGTCCGGCGTCCAGACCACGTCCTGGCCCGCCGTCACCTGGGTCACCCCGGGCACCACCGCTCCGCCACCGGCCAGGGCCAGCGACCCCGAGCTCACCGCCTCGATCCGGAAGCCCGTCACCGCCCCGTCCACGTCCGCCTCGTCGCCGGCCGCCGTCAGGTCGGCGAAGCTCACCGTGCGCGCCGTGTCCTCCGTGCCGGCGAGATCGGCGACCGCCGTCAGCGTCGGCGCGTCGTTGACGTCGGTGACGTTGATGGTGAAGCCGGTGGTGCTGGAGGAGCCGTCCGAGGAGGTTGCCTGGATGGTCACCGTGTGGCTGTCCTGGCTCTCGAAGTCGAGGCTCGCCGTCGGCGCCACCGTCACCACACCGCTGGTTGGG
>JAZFQW010000285.1:0-21442 GCA_036445335.1 Alphaproteobacteria bacterium
GATGAAGCCGACCTCGCCAGGCTCCCGGTCCAGCGCGCAGTCGATCGACTCGAAATGCCGATGGCTCTTGTTGAGCATCGCCAGCGTTCCCCAGCAGCGCTTGCAGGTCCGCTGCATGGCGATGCTCTGATAGTATCGCGCCAGCTCGGCCAGATGGGGATCGTCGCCGTCCAGCCGGACGTCCAGGCCGGCGTTGCTGCGGCCGATCAGCTGGACCACCGCCTCGCCCTGGACGCGGAACTGGAAGTGGCCGCGGCCGACCATCCGGACCAGAAATACGTTGCTGGCGATCGCGGCGTGATCGGCGATGTCGAAGTCGCGCCGGCGCGGGATGGCGTCCGGCCCGAAGCTCGACCACCACTCGAAGAGATGGCGGACCTCGGGGCCGACCAGACGGTCCATCGACGGCACCGGCTCGACCGTCACTTGAACGAACTGGTGGAATTCGGACCACGTATCGAGCATTTTTACGCCTTTGCGGGCCCTTGCTGCGGCTGAACTCGAAATGCGAACAATCGCTGGCGACCATTGACCATGATATCGATTGAAAAGCCCTTAACCCGCACCTGGCGACGTCGACGGTCGGGGTTCACGGCTGTCCACGCGGCGTCGGCCGGTCGCTTGACCGCGGCGGCGCGAGGCTCTTACGATCGGGCTTGGTCGTTCGGCGGGAGGGGATGGCATGAAGGGCCGGCGCGCGTTGTTTCGGGTCGGTGAGCGTGTTCACCACCGGCTGTTCGATTACCGCGGCGTCGTCGTCGACGTCGATGCGACGTTTCAGGGCACCGACGCGTGGTACGACCGCATGGCCCGCAGCCGTCCGCCCAAGGACAAGCCGTGGTACCACGTCCTGGTTCACGACGCCGATCACATGACCTATGTGACCGAACGCAACCTCGAGACCGACCCCAGCGACCAGCCGATCCGCCATCCGGCCATCGACCGGTATTTCGACGGCCTCCGCGACGGGATTTACGTGGCCCATCGCTCCGTGAACTGACCGCCGCGCAGACCGTGGCCAGTGTGAGAAGTGCGGACCAGTACCGCCAGGACGCCGAGAATCGTTGACAGCGTGCTGATTTTTCATCGAGAAATCAGCACGCGCTCACCAATTCCTTACGACAGCCCTAAACCCGTACGGTCGTTGTGGGAGAGCACTTCAATGTGGAAATCCGTCGCCGCCGCGGTGGTCTGCGCCTTTTGGGCCACCGTGGCCGTGGCTCAACAACCGGACGACGATGGCCGCGGTCGGTCTTATCCCGACGGCCACGGTGGCACGGTCTATTTTCCCCTCGGCGACCTGTCGTTCGCCGACGCGGTCGTGTCGTTGCAGATCGGCAGGCCGATGCCGGTACCGGGCGCGCGCGACGCCGAGCAGGCGTTGCACCCGCCCGATCTCGGGGTCGTCGAGAATCCCAAATTCGTGACGTTGGGGTGCAGGGGTACGCTGACCCTGCGTTACGTCGACAACGCGATCGTCGATCTCGACGGTCCCGACCTCTACGTCTTCGAATTCGGTCCGGCGATCGAGCCGACCACCGTGTGGATCTCCGCCGACGGCATCGAGTGGATCGATGTCGGCCAGATCTCCGGTGACCGCGCCGATATCGACATCGCGCCGCACATACCGCCCGGCGGCATCTACCGGTACGTCCGATTGCGCGACCTCGCCACCGATTGTGGCGGCGACCGGCCGGGCGCCGATGTCGACGCCGTCGGGGCGATCGGGTCAGGCCTCAGGATCACCATCGACGGATCCGTCTTGTTCGGCTTCGATCAGGTCGACCTTCGGCCGGAGGCGCAGGGGGCGCTCGATGCCGTGGCGACGCAATTCGACTCTATTCCCGGCGCCCGCATCGTGATCATCGGCCACACCGACAGCGTCGGTTCGGAGTCGTACAACCGGGACTTGTCGATGCGTCGCGCCGAGGCGGTGAGTCGGTATTTCAACGCCGTGTATGCGCTCGACGGCTACACGCTGGAGGTGCGCGGCGAGGGCGAAGGCCAGCGGATCGTGTCGAACGCCACCGAGGTGGGCCGCGCCCGCAACCGGCGGGTCGAGATCGCGGTGATTCCGCCGCCCGATGCGGCCACGCCGCCTGCGCCGGCGGATACCGCGTCTGCGCAGGCGGCGCTGGCCGGCAACTGGACCGGGACCTACCGTTGCGTCCGAGGCGTTTCGGTCGGGCGCGTCGCCTGGACGGTGACGAAGCGGCCGGACGGCGCCATCGAGATCGACGAAACCTGGTGGCGCGGTGGCGACACCGGGACGGTCCGTTATGCCGGGACGTTCGACAGCGACGCCAACCGACTGGCCGTCGTCGAAAGCAGCGGCCGCTACAAGATCGAAGCGGTGCTGTACCCGGCCGACGGAGCGATCGCCGGCGATCTTGTCGGCCACGCCAGCTGCGATACCGTCTCGCTGGCCCGCCAGTGAACCCGTCGCGGCGGCGCCGACACGGTCAGGCGCCGGTGTGCAGGTCCTGCTCCTGCTCGATCTGCATCGCATCGTTGAAACGGTTGAAGAACCCGCACAGCGCGATGCGCAGGGTCAGCTCGACAATCTGCGCCTCGTCGAAATGCCGGCGCAGCCGCTCGAACAGCCGGTCGCTGATGCGCCGCGGGCTCTCGGTGACCGCGATGGCGTACTCGACGACCAGCCGGTCGATCGCGTCGAGATCGGGATGGTCGCGGTAGTCGAGCACGTGCTCCACCGCCGCCGGCGACAGCCCCTCGACCACCAACGCCGGCGCGTGGTGGGCGACGCAGTAATCGCACGCGTTCAGCTTGGAGACAGCGACGACGGCCAGCTCGATATGGCGCCGCGACACCGTGCCGTCGCCGCGCAGTTCCATCAACATGGCCGTCAAATGGCGCAGCGCAGGGCGGACATGCGCCAGGATCGCGACCTGATTGCCGAACCGGCCATAGTCCGTGGCATAGCGCCGGTAAAGCGTCCGCAAATCGTCGGGCAGCGACTCCGGCCCGATATCGCTGACCCGTGACATCGCGGTTCTCCGTTCCGTGCCGGCCGTGTTCGCCGATGAAATCATCGGGGCACCCGCGGCCGGCCGCACGCTTTGTGGTGGCGACCGCTTTACGGTACGCTAGCAAGCGCCCGACCGGAAAGCCCGCCCGATGATCTATGTCTGTTCTCTCGCCGCGATGCCGGACCATGTCCGCGACCTCCGGCCCAGCCACCTGGTGACCCTGTTGGGGCCGATGGATCAGCCGGCGACCCCGCCCGAGGTGCCGGCGGAGCGCCACCACCGGGTCGAGGTGCACGACATCACCGAGCCGTTGGACGGCTGCATCCTGCCGGAATCGCACCATGTCGCCGGGCTGATCGACTTCCTCGGCGGCTGGGGCAGTGCGACGCCGCTGTTGGTGCACTGTTTCGCCGGGGTCAGCCGGTCGACCGCCGCCGCGCTGATCGCCCTCAGCCTGCGCGCCGAGGGGCGCGAGGCCGAGGCGGCTCGGCACCTGCGGCAGCACGCGCCGCACGCACACCCCAACCGGCGAATCGTCGCGCTGGCCGACCGGCTGCTCGACCGCGACGGACGGCTGGTGGCCGCCGCCGACGCCATGGGACCCGGTGACATCACTGGCGACTTTCCGCTGATCCGGCTGGCGCCGCTGGCCTGACGGGATGGGGCGGACCATATCTGCCCGGTACCGGGATTTCCTGCGAAAGGCCCTACCGGACCGCAGGGCCCTCCGTCCCAGCCAATTCCAAGTGGAACCGACCGTCGGGGCGAAACGCCGCGAAGGCGAACGCGAAGGCGACGTCGTAGGGCATGTCGGTCAACCTGCCGTCGGCCAGTCGCCGCTGCACGACCACGTTGCCCACGTCGCGGCCGCGCGCGATGACCGGCGCGTCGTGGATCGAGTTCTGGCCGGGCCGCCAGGTCAGCACCAGGTCGCCGTGCTCGACCGTGCCATGCTGGCGCAGCAGGTCGAGCGTCCACGCCTCGTCGCCAACCACGACGACCCGCGCCAGCGGCGCAAGTCCGGCCGGCAGGGGGTAGGGAAGGGCAGTGCGGTAGCCCCGGCTGTCGACGCCGACATAGGGCGTGACGCCGTAGTCGCGGGCGCGGCGATCGTTGGGCACCAATAACCTGCCCTGGGGTGCGCGGGCGCGGAACCGTTCCAGCGACTCCAGCCGGGCGGGTACCGGCCTGAGCGTCCGGCCGGTTAGGGCGCCGACGATCGCCTCGCCGAGGAACTGCTGCCACCAGCTTTCGGTCTGGTGGTCGTACATGACCATGTCGAAATGGCGGATCCGGCCGGTGTTGCCGAAGTCCAGCGTGGCGCCGTCCAACCGCCGGTCGAACACCACGCCGGAGTTGCACAGCGGGCAATAGGACACAAGCACCGGCACGCCGCCTACCGTGTCGTTGACGATCTCGTGGTACAGCAGAATGCGCAGCGGATAGGCGCGCGCGTCGCCGTCGATCTCGACACTGAGGACGGGCTCCCACGGTCCCACTTCGCCGTCGCTCGCGACGTCGACGAAGCGCGGCTGGTGGATTGGCGTGATCGTGTCGCGCCGCGGGCCGTCGGTGACGATCTCGTCCAGATCGATCGAGTGGTGGTCGAAGTCGGTGAGCGGGAACTCCATCACCCAATCGCGCATCTCGTGCGCCGCCCACGCCGCGGACGCCAGGATCATCGTGGCGGCCAGCGCCAGTGTCGGGAGTCCGAACCGTCCTTTGCCTCCGAGCAACATTGCGAGCCCTCGAGGAGCGACGAAATGGGCGGCACGCCATGACGCGCTGTGCCGCCACTCTAGACCATTGGGACGTAACGTCGGATCAACAGGCCGTGTGGCGCTTCCGACCCCGGTCAGGCGCGGACGATGCGCCGGTTTGACCGGTAGTCCGGATCTCCGGCCCCCTGGGGTGCTACCGCAGGCCGACCGGGGTGCGGGTCCACGGTTGCGGCGCCGCCGTGCCGCTATAATCGGGCAGCAGCGGGGCGACCAGCGATCTCTGAGGTTCGGGCCAGATCCCGGGGTAGAGTCCGCCGGCCCCGGCATCGGTGTCGACGCCGCGGCGGCAGAAGATCTCCTGGATCCGCGCGCGGATCGGTTCGGGCAGCGACCGGCAGTCCGGGTGGTACCACAGGGTGATCAGCGTCCGTTCGGCGCCCGACCGGTTGGGATTGCTGCCGTGGATCAGGCGGGCATCGCCGATCACCATGTCGCCGGCGCGGACCGCCACGGGCACCGCATCGGGATGGTCGGCGAAGGCTGCGCTGTCCGGATCGTCGACCTGCGCCAGCGTATCGCCATGGGCGTCCATGACGTCGTGCATCGGGTGGCGCCGCCGGTGCGTCCCGGGGATCACCCGCAGGCAGCCGTTCTCGGGGCTGGTGTCGCTGAGATAGTAGAAGACGAAGAACTGCGCCAGACGGTCGGTGAGTGAAATCGGATCGTCCCAGCCCCACCAGTCCTGGTGCCAGAACAGCGCCGGACCGCCGGGCGGCTTGCTGATCACGTAGCCCGAGCTGAACTGCACGCCGGTGAGACCCAAGCTGGCGAACGCGTCGAGCGCAGGCCGGTAGGCGACGACCTCGGCGAATGCCGGGTGGTCGGCGATCGGGATCAGACTGCCCTCGGATCGATAGCGGTCCCGGTGTTCCGGCCCCAGGGCCGCGACGCACTGGGTCGCCAGGGACTTCAGCCGTGCCTGGCATCCGGCATCCAGCACGTTCTCGACGACGGCGTAGCCATCGCCGATGAGCCGGTTGCGTTCGTCGAGTCCGGCCATCGTCGTCATGGCGAGCCGAGCAGGCGCAGCCCCAGCAGGCCCAGAAAGCCGCCAGTCACACGGTCGATGACGCGCTTCACGCGCAGATACCCGGCCCGCAGCCGGTCGACCGAGAAGGCCAGCGCCACGGCGGCGTACCACAGTACCTCGTCCAGGAAGACGATGGCCAGCAGCGCCGGCGTCATCCAGGATGGCCGGGCGGCCGGCAGCACGGCCAGGAAGATCGAGCCGAAGAACACCACGACCTTCGGGTTGGCCAGCTGGGTCAGCAGCCCAAGGCGGAATGCCGCAAGCGCCGACCGGTCGGTCGGCCCGGCGGCGGCGAGCGTCGCCATCGGTCGGTCGGCATGGCGCCACAGCCTGAAGGCCAGATAGAGCAGGAACAGCGCCCCCGCGAACTTCAGCGTCGTGTAGACCCACGGCGCGATCTGGAACAGCGCATCCAGGCCGAACAGGGCCGCCAACGCCCAGACGACCGACCCGACGCCCATGCCCAGGGCCGACCAGATTCCGGTCGATCGCGAGCCGGCGACCGACGCCCGGGCGACCACCAGAAAGCTGGGGCCGGGGCTCATGACGGCGAGCAGATGCACCGCGGCGAAGCCGATCAGAATGAGGACACCTTCCATGCCGTCAGCATGGCGAATTTCGCCGACGATGCAAGGCACCGGGCGGCGCAGACCGTGGCCAGTGTGAGAAGTGCGGGCAAGAGCAACTGGATTTCCGGGGTACCGATGCGGCATTCTGGACGGCGACGTCGCGGACAATTGGGGCAGGCATGGCAGCAGAGGAATTCGTGCAGGGCGGCAAGACGATCTACGGAGCGTCCGTCGGCATCCTGATGCTGGAGGCGCGCTTTCCGCGCATTCCGGGCGATATGGGCAACGCCGCGACTTGGCCGTTCCCGGTCCTGTATTCGGTGGTGAGGGGCGCCTCGCCGGACCGCGTCGTCCGGCAGAAGTCTGCCGGCCTGCTGGACCGGTTCGTCGACGCCGCCAGGGGCCTGGTGGCCGACGGCGCGTGCGGGATCACCACCAACTGCGGATTCCTGTCGCTGTTCCAGGAGTCGCTGGCGGCGTCGTGCGCGGTGCCGGTGATGACGTCGCCGCTGATGCAGGTGCCGATGATCGAACGGCTGCTGCCGCCGGGCCGGAGAGTCGGCATCCTGACGATCTCGGCGGAATCCCTGACACGCGAGCACCTCGATGCCGCCGGCGTGCCGCCCGACACGCCGATCGTCGGCACCGAGGGGCGGCGGGAGTTCAGCCGCGTGATCCTGGAGAGCGAGCCCAGGATGGACGTCGCCAAGGCGCGCCTGGATCTGCTGGACGCCGGCCGCGAGCTGGTCGCGGCGCACCCCGACGTCGGCGCGGTGCTGCTGGAATGCACCAACATGACGCCGTACGCGCGAGCGCTGCGGGCCGCGCTGGGCCTGCCGGTGTTCGACATGTACGGGTTCGTCAGCTGGTTCCACGGCGCGCTGATGCCGCGGCGTTTCGAGACCGGGATCGTCGACCATCGGCTCGACGGCGGTTCGGATCCGGAGGCCGGGCAGTCGTGACGGTGGGGGTCGACGTCTCCGGCGCAACCCGGTGAGCGGCCGGCGCGTCGCCGTGGTCGGCGCCGGCATCATCGGCACGACCTGCGCGCTGGTCCTGCAGACCGCCGGGTTCCGGGTCACGCTGTTCGACCCGGAACCACCGGGCCGCGGCGCGTCGTACGGCAACGCCGGCTCGCTGAGCGCCGGCGGCGTCGTCCCGATGGCGCTCCCGGGGATGCTCAAACAGGTGCCGCGCTGGCTGTTCGACAGCCAGGGCCCGCTCTCGGTCCGGTGGCGTCATCTGCCGCGGGCGGCGCCATGGCTGGCGCGATGGATTCTGGCGTCGCGGTGGGACCGGGTCGAGCGCGCGTCGGACGGGCTGGCGCCGTTGGTCAAGCCGAGCGTCGACCTCTATCGGGCGCTGCTGCCGGGCGACCAGGCGGCGGCGCTGATCCGGCAGACCGGCCAGCTGAACGTCTCGCGCAATTCCGCCGCCGGACCCGGCGAGGCGCCGGTCGAGCGGCTGCGCCGGCGCCACGGCGTCCGCGTCGAGATGCTGGACGAGAACGAGTTGCGGCAGCTCGAACCGGCGCTGGCGCCGGCCTACAGGCGCGGCGTGTTCCTGCCCGACAGCGGCCTCGCGACCGATCCGCTGCGGCTGACCCAGACCCTCGCCGACCTTTTCGCCGCGGCCGGCGGCACGCTGCGCCGGTCGGCGGTGGACGGGTTCGAGATGCGCGACGGGGTGGTCGGCGCGGTGCGCGCCGGCGGCGCGGCGCACGCGGTCGACACGGTGGTGATCGCCGCCGGCATCCATTCGCGGTCGTTCGCCAGGCGGCTGGGCGACCGCGTGCCGCTGGAGAGCGAGCGCGGCTACCATGTGGAGGTCGAGTCGCCGGAGGTGCGGATCGACCGGCCGATCTCGGACCTCGACAGGAAGTACTTCGTATCGCCGATCGGCGACCGGCTGCGCTTCGCCGGCACGGTGGAGATCGCCGGGCTGGCCGCCCCGCCCGACTACCGACGCGCCCACGTTCTCGGCCGGCTTGGGCGGACGCTGCTGCCCGGCCTGGCGGGCGTGGAGGACAAGGCGGTGTGGATGGGCCACAGGCCGTCGACCCCCGACAGCCTGCCGGTGATCGACCGCGCGTCGAAGGTCGCAAACGCGGTCTACGCCTTCGGCCACGGCCATCTCGGCCTGACCGCCGCGCCGGCCACCGCCGACCTTGTGCTGGCCCTGGTGCGGGGGAAGGGCGAGGCGGCGGACCTGGCGCCCTATCGCGTCGGCAGATTCTGAGTCCGCCGCCCGCTACCCGCCCGGCGCATCTCGCACCTGTTCGGGCAGCCACAGCGCCAGTTCGGGGAACGCGACCAGCAGGCCGACCATAACCACCATCAGCAGGAACAGCGGCAACGCAGCCAGCGCGATGTAGTTGATCTGGTGCTCGGTCATGCCCTGCAGCACGAACAGGTTGAAGCCGATCGGCGGGGTGATCTGCGCCATCTCCACCACCACGACGATGAAGATGCCGAACCAGATGACGTCGATCCCCGCCTGCCGGATCATCGGCTCGACAACCGCCATGGTCAGCACCACCGACGAGATGCCGTCAAGGAAGCAGCCGATGACGATGTAGAACAGGGTCAGCGCGACGATCAGCGCGACCGGCGAGAGCTGCAGCGTGGCGATGAACTCCGCCAGCGCCCGCGGCAGGCCGGTGAAGCCCATCGACAGCGACAGGAACGACGCGCCGGCCAGGATCAGCGCGATCATCGCCGAGGTCCTGACCGCGCCCATCAGGCTGGTCAGGAAGGTCTCGCGGTTCAACGAGCCCTGGGCCGCCGCCAGGACCAGCGAGCCGACGACACCGAACGACGCCGCCTCGGTCGCCGTGGCCCAACCCAAGAACATCGAGCCGATCACGCTCACGACCAGCAGCATGACCGGGATCAGGAAGCGCGATTCCCGGATCTTCTCGCCGAAGCTCATCTTCGGTTCGGGTGGCGGCACCTCGGACTTGCGCACGAACGACCAGCCGGCGACATAGCCCATGAACAGCATCGCCAGCACGATCCCCGGCACCACCCCGGCGATGAACAGCTTGGTGATCGACTCGTTGATGGTCACGCCATAGACGATCAGCGTCAGCGACGGCGGGATCAGCAGCCCCAGCGTTCCGGCGCCCGCCAGAGTGCCGATGATCATCCGCTCCGGATAGCCGCGCCGCCTGAGCTCGGGGATCGACATCTTGCCGACCGTGGTCACGGTCGCGGCGGACGAGCCGGAGACCGCGGCGAACACCGCGCAGCCGACGATATTGCTGTGCAGCAGCCGGCCCGGCAGGTTGGCCATCCACGGCGCCAGGCCGCGGAACATGTCCTCGGACAGGCGGGTGCGGAACAGAATCTCGCCCATCCAGATGAACAGCGGCAGCGCCGTCAGGGTCCAACTCGACGACGAAGTCCAGATCGTCGTGATCATCGCGTCGCCGGCCGGCCGGTTGGTGAACAGCTCCATGCCGATCAGCGCGACGCCCAGCAGCGACAGGCCGACCCACACCCCGCTGCCCAGCAGGAAGAACAGCGCGAACATGAAGATGCCGGTAAGCAGGATTTGTTCCATCGGTGGCGTCCTATTCCGCGTGGGCTCTGTCGCTGCCTTCGTGCTCGGGCGTTATCGGGGCGCCGAACACGATGCAGACGAACCGATCAACCAGGGCGACGGCGAAGATCAGCGTGCCGATGGCCATGACCATCTGCGGGATCCACAGCGGCGTCGCGTCCTGGCCCTGCGAGATGTCGTTGAGCTTGTAGGACACGCGGACCGCCTTGATGGCGAACCAGGCGAAATAGCTGGCGAGGAACCCGCCGACGCCGTAGCACCACAGCTCGGCCGCCCGGCGTTTACCGCCGCCGAGCCGCTGCAGAAACAACGATACCCGGATGTGGGAGCCGTGATTCAACGCGTAGGAGAAGGCGAAGAACGATGCCGACGCCATGGCGTAGCCGGCGTAGTCGGTACCGCCCGGAAAGCTGACGGCGGTCCAGCGGGCGACCATCTGCGCCACGATGATGACCAGGATGGCCAGCAGCGCGATCGCCGCCAACACGCCGCTGGCGTTGTAGAGGGCGTCCAGAACCGGCCTGATCAGCCGTCCCGCGGTGACGAGCCTATCCCGCATGGCGAGACCCCTGAAGTGGCTGTCGGATTGAACGGCGACGCGGTTCACGCGCCGTCGAAGGAGAGAGGGCCGGTGGCGGCCGGCCCCCCGCGTCCCGATCAATCCATGGCGTGGTAGCGCTCGACGATGGACGCGCCGTCCTCGCCGGCGGCCTCCAGCCACTCGCTGGCCATGATCTCTCCGATGCCCTCGAAATCGGCCTGAAGCTGCGGGCCGGCGGGCTGCACCACCATGCCGTTGTCGGCGAGCTGTGCCAGGTACCAGCCGGCCAGCTGCTCCGACCGGGCGGTGCCGGCCGCCTCGGCCATCATGGCCACGCCGCGGACGATGTTCTGGGTGTCCTCGTCCAGCGCGTCCCAGACGTCCTTGTTTACCATGACATAGTTGCGTGGCAGCCAGGCATTGACGTCGTAGAAATGGGACAACTGCTCCCACACCTTGCGGTCATAACCGGTCGAGCCCGACGACACGAAGGACTCCGCGACGCCGGTCGCCAGCGCCTGGGACAGCTCCGCAGCCTCGATCTGCACCGCCACCGCACCGGCCAGCTCGGCCAGGCGGGCGGTCGCCGAGTTGTAGGCGCGGAACTTGATGCCCTCCATGTCGGCCGCCGAATTCAGCTCGCGGTCGGCGTAGATGCCCTGCGGAGGCCACGGCACCGCATAGAGCAGCACCAGGTTCTGATCGAGCAGGGTTTGCTCCAGGGTCGGTTTGGCCGCCTCCCACAGCGCCGCCGAATCCTCGAACGAAGTCGCCAGAAACGGCACCGAATCGAAGCCGAAGATCGCGTTCTCGTTCTGGTGGGCGGACAGCAGGCGCTCGCCGATCGGCGCCTGGCCGGTCTGCACCGCGCGCTTGATCTCGTTGCCCTTGAACAGCGAGCCGCCGCCGTGCACGATGATCTCCAGTTCGCCGCCGGTCGCCAGCGTCACCGCTTCGGCGAACATCTTTCCGTTCTGGGTGTGGAAATTGCTGTCGGCGTAGGCCATCGGCATGTCCCACCGTTCTTCGGCCATGGCGGCGGATGCCGTGATGGCGATCGCGGCGGCGGCCACGCTGGCCCCGATTGTTCCTAGATTTCTCCCAGACATGATTACCTCCTTGGATTTTGTTATCGGTCGAAGGACGACATCGCGGCCTGGTCGACCGGACGGCATCACGCCACCCACTCGGCCACCGGGGCGCTGGCGTCCTGCAGCGGCTGGCAGATCACGTCCACCAGCGTCGGTTCGCTCGCGTTCACCGCCTTTGTCAATGTTGCCTGCAACTCCCCTGGGTCCTCCACGCGCCAAGACTTGACGCCGAATGCCGCGGCGACCTTGGCATGGTCGGTGCGACCGAAGTCTACCGAGAAGTAGCGTTCACCAAAACCGGCCTTTTGGCCAGCCTTGATCCACCCGAACACGCCGTTTGAGACTACGACGAGCGTCACTGGCAGCTTCAGGCGGGTGATCGTCTCCAGTTCGCCGGCGTTGAAGCCGAAGCTGCCGTCCCCCATCACCGCGACGCATTTTGCCGACGGACGGGCGATCTGGGCACCGACGACGCCGGGCAGCGAGTAACCCAGGGCGCCGTGCGCCCGGTTGGTGACGAAGTGCCGGCCGGTCCGGTCGACTGTATAGAAGGCCGAGAAATAGGGACACGGGGTGCCCGGATCGGCGACGATCACCGCGTCGTCGGGCAGCACCGCCTGCAGCGCGGCGATCAGGCGCTCTGGCCTGATCGGCCGTTCGTCGGAAGACGCCAGCTCGGCGAACGCGGCGAACTTCCGCGCCTTCGCCTCGGCAACCGCCGCCTCGGTCCGCGCGACGCGATCCCGGGTGGTCGGCGTCAGCGCGTCGCACAGCAGGCCGAGCGCCAGCCTGGCGTCGCCGATGACGACCGCGTCGGTGGGGTAGTTCGCGCCGACGGCCGTCGGATCGACGTCGACATGGACGATCTTGCATCTCCCCTGCGCGGGAAACCGCCACCGCTCGGTCGTCACCGACCCGGCGCGGCAGCCTACGAACACCACCGTGTCGGCGGCCTGGACCAGCGCGCGCGTCTGGTCGGTGCCGCCGTTGCTGCCGACCACGCCCAACGCCAGCGGATGGGAGTCGGGAACGATCCCCTGGCCGCTGATCGAGGTGGCGATCGGCGCGGCGATCGCCGCGCCCAGCCGCGCCACCTCGTCGAACGCGCCGGAGATCACCGGGCCGCCGCCGCAGATGATGAGCGGCCTTTCCGCCTCGGCGAGGATCGCCGCCGCGGCCTCGACTGCGGCGTCGTCTGGCCGCACCCGGTGCGCCGGGAACCGCCCCAGGGCCGGGTCGGCCCACACGTCGCCCTCGTCGACGTCGGCCTGCTGGACGTCGAACGGCAGGCCGATATGACACGACCCGGGCTTGCCGGTGGTCATCTGGCGGAACGCGGCGCGCATGGTCGAGGGAACGTGGGCGGGCAGGTCGATCACCGCGTTCCACTTGGTGACCGGCCGGAACAGCGCCTGCTGGTCCAACTCGGTCAGGGCGAACCTGCCGCGCGAGGCGACCGCGATGTCGGTGGTGATCGCCATAATCGGCACCGAGGAATCGTTCGCCTCGATCAGCGCCGGCAAGATGTAGGTGGCGCCGCCGCCGCTGGGCCCCTCGCAGACGCCGACCCGGCCGCTGACCCGCGCGTAGACGTCGGCCATGTAGCCCGCCGAGCGCTCGTCGCGGGCCAGGATGTGGGTCATGCCGTGGTCGAGCCGGTACAGCGCATCGTAGAACGGCAGGCTGGTGTCGCCGCACAGGCCGAAGATGTGCTCCACGCCGTGCAATTGCAGCATGCGGACCACCGCCTCCGCGCCGGTCAGCGCGTTGGATCGCCGGAGTGCGGAGTTCTGGCTCATATTACGGTCTCACTCGCCCGAGGTCGGGCAGGGGACTCGCCCATGTAGATCCGCGAGAAGCCCTCGCGGATGAATTCGGTGATCTGTTCCATGCGGTGGCCGATGTGGCGCTGCATCAACGTCGCGCCGGCGTCGGCGTCGCGCCGTTTGAGCGCCTGCAGGATCGCCCGGTGCTCGCCCTGGGTCGCGGTCCGTCGCCCGCCCATGTCGATCCACCGGACGAAATAGATCCGCGCGTTGACGTTCTCCAGCGTCCGGACGAACTCCTGGTTGCGCGACAGCGACGCGACGCTCTCGTGGAACTGCTCGTCGAGCCGCAGCAACCGCGCCGGAGGCTCGTCCTCCGGAACGTCGGCGGTCTCCAGCAGGAAGGCCTCGAGCTGCCGCAGCTCGGCGTCGGTGGCGCGCTCGCACGCCAGGCGAACGGCGGAAACCTCGAGACAGCGGCGCAACTCGTAGAGATCGAAGATCGCCTTGGCGTCCAGCGGCCGGCAGAAATAGCCCTTGCGGTGCTCCGACGTCAGCAGCCCTTCGGACACCAGCCGCTGCATGGCCTCGCGCAGCGGCGTGCGGCTGGTCGACAGCTCCTTGGCCAGCGCCACCTCGTTGATCCGCTGGCCCGGCGGAAAGCGGAACGTCACCGCCATGTCGCGCATCACCTGGTAGAGGCGATCCCGTTCCGCCAGGGTGTGATCGTCCGCTGCCCGATCGGATCGCATGCCGTGTTCGCCGCCCTCTGTCGATCGGCGCGGAGCATAGCAAGTATTATTCAGGGCTGTCTACAGCGTTGTATACAAATCTGCCGCGGCGGCGTGCCGCCTCAGGCTCCGACTTTGGCCAGCACATCGGCGCGCAGGAAGCGCTCGACCACCAGCATGAAGGCGAGCGACGGCACCAGCAGGATGAGCGCGGTGATCGAGGCGATCTGGTAATTGCCCTCGATGCTGGCGCGGAACATCAGCAGGGGCAGGGTGGTGACGTCCGGCGTGCCGACGAAAAACGTGCCGGTGAACTCGTCCAGCGATTCCAGAAACACGAAGATGGCGCTGGCCATGATGCCGGGCATCGCCAAGGGCAGGGTGATGGTGAAGAAGGCGCGCAGCGGGCCGGCGCCGATGTTGCGCGCCGCCTCTTCCAGGCTGCGGTCGACGGCGGCGAAGGCGGCGGTGGATATCCACACCGAATAGACCAGGCCGTGCAGGGTGTGCACCATCACCACGCCGGTAATCGTGCCGTTCAACTGCAGCTCGTAGAACGTCCGCGTGATGTTGATATAGATCGGAACCGCTGGGAACGCCTGCGGCAGCAGGAACGCCAGCATGATCAGTGCCCGCAGCGGCAGCTTCAGGCGCGCCAGCGCATAGCCCGCCGGTACCGACAGGGCGAGGCAGGCGACCACCGTAAAGACCGCGATCCAGATGCTGGTGACCAACGATTTCATGGCGTTGCCGCGCGGCCGAAACACCCGCTCCCAGAAGCTGAATCCGTATTCCAGCGGCAGCTTGTGCGGGAAGTACCAGCGCTCGGTGACCGCCCAGATCAGCAGGTTCATCAGCGGCCCGAAGATCACCAGCGCCAGCAGCACGATCAGCACCGCCGACGGCAGCGCGCGCAGCGCCCGGATGGGGGTCATGGCGGTGTCCCCTGGCGGACCCCGCGGCGGACATAGATCCACGCCACCGCGCCGGTCAGCACGTATGAGATCAGGCCCAGCGCGTTGGCGGTGCCATAGTCGCCATAGGCGTTGATCCGGAACGCCATGTCGACGGTCATCATCGTCGGGGTGTTGCCCGAGATCATGATCGGCACCGACAGCACCGACATCATGGTAACGAAGCTGAGCACCAGGCCGACCACCAGGATCTGCTGGACCTGCGGCACGATGATCTCGACCAGCGCGCGCAGCCGCGACGCGCCAAGATTGCGCGCCGCCTCGATGGTCGAGCGGTCGATCGACGCCATCGCGCCGGCGACCAGCAGCGCGACGAAGGGCGTCTGCTTCCATACGAACGTGATGATGATGCCGCGCCAGTCCAGGAAGCTCTGCGCCGACAACGGGTCCAGCAGGCCGGCGGCTTCCAAGGCGGTGTTCATTAGCCCGTTCTTGGCCAGGAAGGACCGCATGCACTGCGCCGCGACGATGAACGGGATGAACAGCGGCCAGCGGTACAGCCAGCGCAGCACGGCGACCGCAAGCGCGGTCTCGCCGAGCGTCAGATAGCCGCCGATCGCCACCGCAAAAAGGCCGATCAGCAGGGTCGATACGCCGACTATCACCACGGTGAACAGGATGTCGGTGGCGTAGAGTTCGTAGGCGTTGAAGAAGTTGAACAGGCCGAACGTGGGCGCCGGCGCATCGGACCGCTCGACGGTGAAGGCCGAAATCAGCGAGAAGACCAGCGGATAGAGGAACAGCGCCGCCAGCAGCAGCAGCGCCGGCGTCACCATCAACAGACCGATCAGCGACGGCTGCCGCATGATCGCGATGCTAGCCCGCATCTCTCACACTGGCCACGGGTTCGCCGTGGATCGAGGCATGCTTCGATCCCTCTCCCCGAGGAAAGGGATGGTCGGGATCGGCGCATTTTTCCCTCTCCTCGGGGAGAAGGAGGGGCCCGCGCGCGATAGCGCGTGGGAGCACGAGGGGGTACAGCGGTGCCGGTTCAATAGATGGTCGCCAATCTTCCAGGGAAGTTCTGACTCAAGTGACCGCGGCGGGGCCGGGCGGCGAGGGTGCCGCCCGGCCCGCGCAGCGCCGCGCGCCTACTGCGCGACTTCGCGCTCGTAGGTCTCAAGCGCCAGGTCGAAGAAGTCGGCGATCGGGAAGGTCTTCCCCTTGGCCGCCAGGTCCGCCGGCGTCACGTCGGCGAACAGCTTGTCCCACGCGTCGGCCGACATGTAGTCCTCGATGAACGAGGCGTCGATGCCGGGGTACCAGTTGAAGCGCTGGACGATGCCTTCGGCCTGCACCTGCGGGCTGGTGGCGAGCTCGATGAACTCCAGCGCCAAGTCCTGGTTGGCCGCCTGGTCGGGCATAACATAGTACATCGGCTGTCCCGGCATGCCGGGCGCGATCAGGTTGAGCCGGATGTCGGGCGACAGCCGGCCGTCGGCCTGCCAGGTGTAGAACATGTCGACCCACACCGGCCCCATGGCGATCTCGCCGCGGTTGAGCATGTCCAGGGTGCCGGCGTTGCCCGGGGTGAAGGTGACGTTCTGGTTGAAGTCTCTTAGTGCCGCCAGCGCGTCGCCCCAGCCCTCGACCAGCGAGGCGTCGTAGGGGCCGGCCATCATCTGTTCGGCGTCGCCGGTCATGGCGTACAGCCAGCCCATGTAGAAGCTGATGCCGGACATCCCGCCCTTGATGCCGTTGTAGCCGAACTGTCCGGGATTGGCCGCCGACCAGTCGATCAGCTCGTCATAGGAATTCGGCGCCTCGGAGATCAGCAGCGGGTTGTAGGCGATCGCCGTCTGGCTGTGGAACATCGGGATGACGTAGCCCGACACGTCGGTGCCCAGTGCGTTGTCGGCGGCCGCCGAGGTGACGTACTGGCCGGTCTCGGCGTCGTCGCGGTAGCTCGCCAACAGCCCCTCCTGGACCAACGTGCCGCCCATCTTCTGGTGGACCACGGCGACATCGATGTCCCATGCCTCGACGCCGGCCGCGGCCTGCGCCGACAGCTTCTCGTAGATCGCCTGCGAGCCGGCGTCGCCCGGGCCGGTGCCGACGACGTTGACCCGCACGCCGGGATGGGTCTCCTCGAACAACGGGCCGAGATAGTCGGTGACATAGTCGACCATGTTTTCCGACCCGGCGGTGGCGACGTTGAGCACGGTGTCCTGGGCCATTGCCGGGGCCACTGCGCCGCCGACAATCAGCACGGCGCCCATTACGATCAGCTTACGCATGTCTTTTCCTCCCA
Source organism: Alphaproteobacteria bacterium (assembly GCA_036445335.1). GTDB lineage: Bacteria > Pseudomonadota > Alphaproteobacteria > DSM-16000 > Inquilinaceae > JAZFQW01. Next base: position 17,289 of record JAZFQW010000285.1, read on the forward strand.
CTGTCTATTGGTTGTTGACCGCCGGATAGAGGTGGATCGCGTCCACCGGCAGATGAATGCCGACTGCGTCTCCATCGGACAGGCGCCGGTCGGCGTCCACCACATAGTCCCGGCGGCCGACGGTCACGGCATAGCGGTGGAATCCGCCGGGATAGCTGATCTGGGTGATGCGGCCGAACAGGGTCAGCATGCCGTCCTCGCCGCCGTCCACGTCTTCGCCCTGGGCAGGGCCGAGCCGTGCCGCGTTGACGTGGAAATAGCCGACCGCCGGACCGCCGGCGAACACCGCCAGGCGCGCCGATTGGGCCGCTGCCAAGCGCGCCGCGGTGTTGTCGGGACCGGCCTCGATCCTCAGCCCGTCGTCGTCGCGCGTCAGCGTCACGTCGCAGACATTGGTGGCGCCCAGGAAGTCGGCGACGAAGGGCGAGTTGGGGGCGTCGTAGATCTCCTCCGGCGCGCCGAGCTGGGCGATGTTGCCCTCGTTCATGATGGCGATTCGGTCGGCCATCACCATCGCCTCTTCGCGGTCGTGTGTGACGTGGATGGCGGTGATGCCCAACCTGTGCTGCAGCGCCTTGATCTCGTGACGCAGCTCCACCCGAATTCGCGCGTCGAGGTTCGACAGCGGCTCGTCGAGCAGCAGCACCTCCGGCTGGATCGCCAGTGCCCGCCCCAGCGCGACCCGTTGGCGCTGTCCACCGGAAAGCTGATCGACGTTGCGCTCGCCCAGCCCGTCGAGCTTCATCAACGCAAGCATCTCGTCGACCCGATGGGCGATGCGCTCGCTCGGCCAGCGCCGCAGCTTGAGGCCATAGCCGATGTTGCGCGCCGCGTTCATGTGCGGCCACAGCGCGTAGGACTGGAACACCATCGCCATGCCGCGCTTGTCCGGCGGCAGGTCGGTCAGGTCGCGGTCGGAGACGATGATGCGGCCGCGCTGGACCGTGACGAAGCCGGAGATCGCGCGCAGCAGGGTGGTCTTGCCGCAGCCCGAGGCGCCCAGCAGCGCGACGAACTCGCCCGGCTCGACGGCGAGCGAGACGCCGTTCAGCACCTGGGTCGCACCATAGCTGACCTCGACGCCCTCGACCGCCAGTGCGCCACTCTGCATGGTTCCGCTCCCGCCCCTCCCAGTTCGACGGGTCGTTTCGCAACCAGGGTAGGCCAGACAGCCCGCCGCGACAAATGTTCCATTCCGGGGGATCGGTCCGGAACGCCCGTGGCGCGCTCCGACGCCGCCGCCACGCCCGATACCGGCCGCCCGGCACCGTCCGGGGAAGCCGGACCGAGGGGGTTTGCCAGCGATATGGGTCGAAGCCGGCGCGACTGCCATGACGTCCGTTTCCGCTCGCGGTCACGGGCCGGCCCGCGGACCACCGCGGTCTTAACCACGCGGCGGCGCGGCGATCACATGGGCATCGCCGCCATTTCATGATTGCCGATGAATGCCGGTCCGGCTGGCGCGGCGGGGCGCCCACACCGCGCCTTCCGCACCGCCGTCGCTGATCTATGATGCCGTCGACCGAGATCGGCATGGTGAGGTGAGATGCCTGCGTCCGCACCCGGCGAGACGACGATGACGCCCGCCCTGATCGGGCTGGACTGGGGCACGTCGGCGCTGCGCGCCTATCTGCTGGCGGCCGACGGGACCGTGGTCGACGGCCGCACGGCGCCGCTCGGCATCCTGAAGGTGGTCGACGCCGAATTCGAGGCGGTGTTCGAGGACGTCGCCGGGCCGTGGCTCGGCGCCCATGGCGCCCTGCCGGTCGTCGCCTCGGGCATGATCGGCAGCCGTCAGGGATGGGTCGAGGCACCCTACGTCGCGTGCCCCGCCGGTGCGGAAGACCTGGCGCGGGGACTGGTGACCCACCTGACCGGCAATGGACGATCCGTCCGGTTCGTTCCCGGCCTGTCCATCGCCGACCGCGACGGCGTCCCCGACGTCATGCGGGGCGAGGAAACCCAGATCGTCGGCGACCTGGCCGGCCGCCGCGGCGATGCCGACGGCGTGTACCTGCTGCCCGGCACCCACAGCAAGTGGGCGGCGGTCGAAGGCGGCCGGATCACCTGGTTCGCCACGTTCATCACCGGCGAGCTGTTCGCCGTGCTGTGCGACCACAGCATATTGGGGCGTTTGATGCGCGGCGACGGCGACGACCGCGAGCGGTTTCGCCAGGGGCTCGCCTACGCGGCGCCGGACCCAGGCGGCCGGGGCGGCCTGCTGAGGCGGCTGTTCAGCGCGCGCACCCTCGCCTTGTTCGACCGCCTGCCGGCGACCGGCGTGCGGTCGTACCTGTCGGGCCTTTTGATCGGCGCCGAGATCCACGAGGCGCGCGTGGGCGCCGAGGTGGCCGGTGCCGATCCCGGCCGCGTCACCCTGATCGGCGAGGCGCGGCTTGCCGCCCTGTACGCCGAGGCGCTGGCGCATCAGGGAATCGCCGCGACCATCGCCGGTGACGGCGTGACCGCCCGCGGGCTCGCGGCCATCGCCGGCCTGGCCGGCCTGACGGGGGGATGACGGATGTCGGACCCGGTGCGCGACCGGATGGCGTCGCTGCCGCTGGTGGCGATCCTGCGCGGGATCGAGCCGGGTGCCGCCGCGATGGTGGGCGGCATCCTGGTCGACTGCGGCTTCAGCGTCATCGAGGTGCCGCTCAACTCGCCGCGGCCGCTCGACACCATCGCCGCTCTGGCCGGGGCGTTCGGCGACCGGGCGCTGATCGGCGCCGGCACGGTGATGCGGGCGGCCGATGTGGCGGCGGTGGCCGGTGCTGGCGGGCGCTTGATCGTCATGCCGCATTCGGACGTCGAGGTGATCGCGGCGACCGGCCGGGCCGGGCTGGCCTGCGTGGCCGGCGCGGCGACGCCGACGGAAGGGTTCGCGGCGCTGGCCGCCGGGGCCGCCGCGCTCAAGCTGTTTCCCGCCGAGGCGATGCCGCCAGCGGTGGTGAAGGCGTGGCGCGCGGTCTTTCCGCCCGACGTCATGCTGCTGCCGGTCGGCGGGATCACGCCGGCCGGGCTGGCGGCCTACTGGCGCGCCGGCGCCAGCGGATTCGGCGTCGGCTCGGCGCTTTATCGCGCCGGTATTTCCGCCGACACACTGCGCAACAACGCCGAGACGTTTGTCCAGTCTTTCAAAGCGTTGTCATCAGAATCGTGAGTAATTTCTCAGTTCGGGGACGGCGCTGGCCGAGCCCGCCCGCGATCCACCGTCAGGCATTCGTGCGGACGGTCGGCGCCAGGAACCGTCCGATCGCCGTCACCGCCTCCGCCCAGTTCTGCTGTTTGGTGCGGCCCGATGCCCGGCGCGACGCGGGGGCGGTCGCGCGGACCGCTTGGCGCACGAGCGCCACATGCGGTGATGGTGCCGGCGACAGCTATCGCGGACGGTGCCCCGCTACTCCTGATTCATGACCGACAGAATGATGTTCTGTGCCGCGTTGTCCTCGACCTTCACGCGCCGGTGCAAAAACACCGAACTTCCCTCTTCGGGCACGTAGATGTTGGTCTGCACGATGTACGATCCGGGCGGCAGCTTGGTGAACCGGAAATAGCCGTTCTGGTCGGCGAAAGTGCTCCGGCGGTAATGGAAATAGCGCTGGTCGAAATTGGCGACGCCGGTGTATCGCCCGCTGCGGGCCGGTTCCCAAAGCTCGCGTGTGTAAGCGGTGTCGGGTACCAGGACGACCTCGCTGCCGGCCGCCAGACTGATCCCACCGGGCACACGGACATAGGCCTCGCCGCTGATCGACGACCGTCCGTCGCTGCCGTATGGCGCGAACTCTGCTTCGTCGAACGGCGTGGAAATCGTATAGAGGGCCGGCCGGGCCGGCGCACCGAACGGCAGCGGCGGCAACCCTTGGCACGCGGTGAGCGTCAGGATCAGCACCACGGCGAGGATCGGACCGCATCGTCCGGAACACAACGTAGTCATGCCGAGTATTACTCCGGTATCCCCTTGGCCAGTATACGCTAGCGCCATCCTGACGCGACGGCAATCCTGTCGCCGGCCGATTGTCGCCGGTCGACTCCGGCCCGGCCGAATTATCGAATCGTCGTGGCCGGCGTTGCCAACGGCGGCCATCTTCGGCGCAGCCGAAGTATCGGAAGATCATTTATAAATAAAAATGCCATAGCAACCTCGGCATACTTTC
>JAZFQW010000286.1:0-2994 GCA_036445335.1 Alphaproteobacteria bacterium
CTCGACCAGCAGCTGTCCATCGGCGACCGCCTGTTTGGCCTCGCGCACGGCGATGTGGCGGCGCTGGGTCGCCAGCGCCAGGCGCACCGTAAGCACCGTCCGGTCTGAGTCCTCGGCGCCGTTGGCCAGCGCCCGCAGATATGGGTCGGCCCGCTCCGCCGCGCCGATCTGATGCAGCGCCCGCACGATCCGGACGAACTCGTCGTGCTCGAATTCCGCCGCCACCGCCGGCGGCACTGACGGATCCGCCGGCAGGGTGGCGACGCTGGGCAGGCCCAGCCTGCCAGCGGCCAGCTGGCCGTAGAACACCGTATCGTAGGCGGCGGCCGTGCGGTACCAGCGCAGCGCCTCGTCGGCGTCGCCAAGCGCCTCATGGGTAGCCGCCGTCCAATAGGCGCCGCGGGCCAGGCTGATCGGCGTTCCGACGTTGTCGTAGAGCCGCTGGAAGTGGCCGAGCGCGAGGTCGGGCCGGTCGATGAACCGCAGCGCCAGCCAGCCCGACAGCCATTCCGCCTGGGCCAGCTGGAAGCCCTCGCGCTGGCGGTGGACGCTCGCCAGGGCATAGGCGCCCTCATGGTCGCCGTCGGAGAACAACCGCCGCGCCAGGATGTTGCGCTCGGTCCACCAGCGCCGCGGCTGGCTCGGCCGCTCGGGCTGCAGCGCCAGCAATTCGATCGCGCCCTCGGTCCGGTCGGCGCGCCGGCGCCAGCGCACCCGCTCGTAGACCAGCCCCTCGTCCTCGGCCAGCTCGGCGGGTACGGCGTCGACCGCGACGTCGACGCCGCTGCGGTTGCCGGCGAGCCGCAGCCGCGCCTCGGCGACCGCGCTCAGGTCGCGGTCGACCAGCGGGTACATTTCGCGCGCCTCGGTCCGGCGCTGCGCCCAAACCAGCGCGTCGAGCCGCGCCGCGTGATCCTCGGCCGACAGCAGGTCGCCGTAGCGGCCGATCAGGATGTCCCGCTGGGTGGCGTTGAGCGCGATGCCGGTCCAACGCTGCTTGAGATATTGCCGCAGGTCGTCGCTGCGCTCCAGGTCCGACAGCGCGTCGGCGTAGCGCATCGTGCCGTCGAAGGTGAGCGGCGGGTGGGTGTCGAACCACGCCGCCACCCGGTCGACCGGCAGCGTCGGCGGCATCAGCCGTTCCGCCTGCAGCCGCAGGACGGACCGGTTCGGCCAGTCCGGGTTGGCGGTCAGGAACCCGGCGACCTCGTCGAATTCGGCGTCGCCGTCCTCGCGGGCCAGGTCGTGCGCGTGCAGCACCTTGGCCAGCAGCGGATCGCTGGCCTGTCCGGCGACCGCCAGCGACGCGTTCCAGGTGCCCGCCGCCATGGCCAGGAAGGCCGTGCGGTACAGCAGCGCGTCGGAGTTCGACAGCGGCGCCGCCGGGCTCATCTTCGACGGCGCTGCCGCGGCCAGCAGCACGGCCAGAATCGGCACCGCGACGACGGTGGCCAGCTTGGCAAGGGTGGGGCGAGGGGCTATGGTCTCGGCCTTTCCGGTCAGGCCCATGGAGGGGTCGTCATGTTCCAGGGCTCCATCGTCGCGCTGATCACGCCGTTTACGGCAGACGGCGTCGACGAGCAAGGGTTCCAGTCGTTCGTCGAGTGGCAGATCGCCGAGGGCACCGACGGCGTCGTGCCGGTCGGCACCACCGGCGAATCGACGACGCTGAGCCACGACGAGCATCGCCGCGTCGTCGAGTTGTGCGTCGAGGTCGCCAAGGGCAAGGTGCCGGTGATCGCCGGCGCCGGGTCCAATTCGACGGCCGAGGCGATCGCCCTGACCCGGCATGCGGACGCCGCCGGCGCCGATGGCGCGCTGGTCGTCACGCCGTACTACAACAAGCCCACCCAGGAGGGTCTCTATCAGCATTACAAGGCGATCCACGATTCGGCCGACATTCCGATCGTAATTTACAACATTCCGGGCCGCAGCGTGATCGACATGTCGGTCGAAACGATGGCACGGCTGGCCGAGCTGCCGAATATCGTCGGCGTCAAGGACGCGACCAACGACTTGGCGCGGCCGCTCCGGACCCGGGTGGAGATCGGCGCGGATTTCCGCCAGCTGTCGGGCGAGGACGCCACCGCGACTGCGTTCCTGGCGCAGGGCGGGCACGGCTGCATCTCGGTCACCGCCAACGTCGCGCCCAGGATGTGCGCCGATATGCAGCGGGCGTGGCGCGACGGCGCCCTGGCCGCCATGGCGAAGATCCGCGACCGGCTGATGCCGCTGCACCGCGCGCTGTTCCTCGAATCGAGCCCGGCGCCGGTGAAATACGCCGCCGAGCTGCTGGGCAGGGCGAGCGCGCGGGTCCGCTTGCCGCTGGTGCCGCCGACCGAGCCGACCCGCGCCGCGGTGCGCGACGCCCTGGCCCACGCCGGCCTGCTCAACTGACCGGCGCCGCGGTGTGAACACAAGCGACACCTCGGCCGTCATTCCGGAACCCGGTTTGCCCCAAGCTTGTCCCCGCGAAAGCGGGGATCATGTTTTGGCGGGCAAGCCGGGTCCTGGAATGACGACGATGGTCCAGACCGGCTAGGGAGCCTCGCCGATGGCGCGCGCGAAGGGGCCGGCGGGACGCGTGGTGGCGCAGAACCGGCGCGCCCGGTTCGACTATTTCATCGAGGACTCGCTGGAGGCCGGCATCGTGCTGGCCGGCACCGAGGTCAAGTCGCTGCGGGCGGGGCGGGCCAGCATCAAGGAGAGCCACGCCGGCGAGATGGGCGGCGAGCTCTACCTGTTCAACGCCCACATCCCGGAATACAGCCATGGCGGCCACTGGAACCACGACGCAAGGCGGCCGCGCAAACTGCTGGTCCACCGCCGCGAGCGCGACCGCCTGCTGGGCGCGGTCCGCCGCCAGGGCATGACCCTGGTGCCGCTGGCGATCTACTTCAACCCGCGCGGCCGCGCCAAGATCGACCTCGGCCTCGCCCGCGGCAAACGCAAGTTCGACAAGCGCCAGACCGAAAAGCAGCGCGACTGGCAGCG
>JAZFQW010000287.1:0-3615 GCA_036445335.1 Alphaproteobacteria bacterium
GTTCCCTTGTCCGCTCGCTGCGTTGCGCTCCGCTTGCGGTGCGCCGGCACCGCGGCGCGAACCGCGCCTGACGAGCGGACAAGGGAACCCGGTCAAATGGGTCACTATCAGCGATCCTTGGTATTAGTCACAACAGCGGCGCGGCCATCAGGGCGACTCCCTCGACGATCTCCCGGGTCTTGCCCACCGCCGCGACGCCGTGCGTCGACTCGGCCATCAAGTCGGTGATCCACGTCTCCATCTCGCTGAATCCCGGGTCGCCGATGACGACCAGCATCACCTCGTAATTGAGGAACAGGCTGCGGTCGTCGAGATTGGCCGACCCCACCCATGCGCTGGAATCGTCGACCAGCGCCGCCTTGGCGTGCAGCATGGCCTTGGGGAACTGCAGGATGGTGCCGCCGGCGTCCTGGATATCGCGCAGCCGCGGTCCGCGCGCCCAGTCGGCGATCGGGTGGTTGGACACCGTCGGCACGACGACTCGCACATCGACGTCGCGCCGGGCCGCCAGGCAGAGCGCCTGGGTGAAGGCGTCCGGCGGGACGAAGTAAGGCGTCACCAGCCAGATCCTTTTCCTGGCCATATGCAGGGAGGCGATCAGCGACCCGTACAGCGGGTCGCCCGGGATGTCCGGGCCCGACGGGACCACCTGCACGGTCTGCTCGGCGTCCGGCGGCGACGCGACCGGCTGGACCACGGCGGGCGCGATGCCGCAGGCGAACGCCCAGTCCAACTCGAAGATCTCCGCATAGCTTTGCACCGCGGGACCCTCAAGCACGAAGGTCAGATCGCGCCATCGGCCCGGTGTCGGCTTCGGCCCGATATACTCGATCGCGGTGTTGGCGCCGCCGGCCCAGACCCGCTGCCCGTCGGCGATGGTGATCTTGCGGTGGTTGCGCAGGTTTGTGCGGCCACGGAACGGCCGCCGCAGCACCGGCATGAAATAGGCGATCCGGCCGCCGGCCTCGAGCAGCGGCGCCAGAAAGTCGCGGCCGACATGCAGGCAGCCGACCCCGTCGAGCAGCAGCCGCACGTCGATCCCATCCGCCGCCCGGCGCGACAGCCGGTCGACCACCGCGTCGCCGACCGTATCCGTGGCCAGGAAATAGGTCGCATATGCCAGGTTTTCCGTCGCGCCGTCGATCAGATCCATCAGCGCGCGATGACCCTGGACCCCGTCGCGGTTGAGGGTCATGCGGTTGCCCCTGGTCGCCGGCGGGATGCCGTAGGACTGCAACAGGCGGTCGATCTCGCCGGCCTCGCCCGGAATGGCGACCACGGAGGACAGCCGGACATCCGCCTTCGACCGGGCCAGCGCCGCCATCCTGCGGCCGCCGAACATGAGGTAAAGCGGCACGCCGAGCCACGGGAACGATACGATGAACAGCAGCCAGGCAATCATTCCCTGCGGCGTCCGGCGCTGCGTCAGCATGTGGGTGATGGCCAGCACGGCAAGCAGGAAGCCGATGATGATCAGCACATTGGAGGCAAGCCACTCCATCGCCGCGTCAATCCTCTCCCGGCGCAGACCGGTTACAGTTATGCCTCATCGATGCCCCCGCTGACCGTTCGATCGCGCCCAATTTCGATATTTAGTGGTATGCCTAGGGTCGGCATCCCGCACGGGCGCGCCGCGGGACGCCGCCGACGCCACCGCCGCCTCGGTCAGCGCCAGACTCAGCAGATTGTCGCGACCGGAGCTGAACCGGGCGGGCTCGCGCCCGGACCGGATCGTCTCGGCGAAGGCCGCCAGGCTGCCGGCGCGGTCGACGAAGGGCAGCGGAGTCAGCCGCACGGCGTCCACCGGATGTTCCGATCCGCGGACACACAAACGATCCTCGCTCAACCGGGCCTTGCCCGAGCCGCGGCTGGTCCAGGCGATCTCGCCGTCGGCGCAGTCCATGCGCCACTGCCCGGCCCACGGCGTCGCGGCGCCGTGGCTGATCCAACTGCCGCGATAGCTGACGATCGTGCCGCGCCGGAAGCGAACCGTCGCGACCGCCGCCGGCGGACCGGAGAAACCGCTGTCGGGCGGGTTCCAGCACTGGCAGGCGATCGATGCCGGCTCGTCGTCCAGCACCATGCGCAGCAGGTCGAAGTGGTGGATCGCCATGTCGCTCAGCAGCGGCTGGTCCAGGCCGTAATAGCGAAATCCGTCGTCCGGCGCGTAGCGGCGAAAATCGATCGTGACCGATCGCACCGGGCCGAGAATTCCGCCGGCGACCAGGTCGGCCGCCGCGATCGGCGCGGGGAAATGTCGGTAGTTCTGGTTGACCATCAGAACCCGGCCATGCGCCGCGGCGAGATCGACCAGCGCGGCCGCGTCGCCGGCGGTCGCGGCAAACGGCTTCTCGACCAGAACGTGGAGGCCGTCCTCCAGCGCGGCGCGCGCGACCGCGGCATGCGCCGGCAGCGGAACGGTGGCCAGAACGGCGTCGGCCTCGACCGCCGACAGGGCGGCCTGCAGCGTCGTGAAATGCCGCTCCGCGGTCTCCGACAGGGCCGATCCGGCGGCCTTCAGGACCGCGGCGTCGGCATCCACCCGTGCCGCCACCACGATGTCGTCGCGGCGCGGCAGTACCTCCTGCGCCCAGTTCAACCCCCAGGGGCTCAGGCCGACCTGCACGATCCTGAGTGCCATGCGTGTGATTCCGTTGCGGTGGCGGGCTGCCGTCGTGCGCGTATCGCGGCAGAGTGGCCCGGCGCCATGCGGTGACCGCGCCGGGCCGGAGGACGCCGCCTACCAGCGGCCGCCGCGGCTCGATCGAACCAGCTCCCGTTCGAGCTGCGCGAGGTTGGTCGCCGTGTCGCCGTTGCCCGAGAGGATGGCGTGAATCGCGTTCCAGAACGAGTTGGACACCTCGTTGTGCCTCTCGCCGGTCACCGACGACGGGCGCGCCACCGCGCCGTCGGCCACGACGACCAGCCCGCCATTGTGGCTTTTGACCCATTCCAGCGCGTCGCAGGTCAATCCCTCGTAGATCTTGCCCTGCCACACGAACCCCCAGAACCGGTCGTTGCCCGCCGCGCGCTCGCCGCCCTGGATGGTCTGCGCCGCGGCGGGCGTCTCGTCCCACGTCTCCGGCGGGTCCAGCCCGTACATTTCCAACAGGTGGGCGCGGTAATAGCGCATCGGCGCGTCGGTGAACCAGGGCATCGCCAGAAGCTCGTCGCCGCGCGACGGGCCGGCGATGATGCCGTCGAAATTGGCGTCGATATTCTCCTGATCGAGATAGGGATTCAGGTCGATGAAATGGCTGCCCAGGATGCCCGGCCGGATCACGTCCACCTGAAAGATGTCGATGTCGGCCGAGCCCGAATTCGGCATCTGCCGGTAAAGCGCCAGCTGATCGGACGTCGAGGTCGGCGGCGCCACGATTTCCACGTCGTGGCCGGTCTGCGCCTCCCATTCGACTATAGCGTCGCGGAACAGCGTCTGTTCCACGCCTACCGAGCCGCACGTGATGGTGATCGTGGCCGCCTGCGCCAACACTGACAGAGTCAGCGCCGAAACGACCGCTAGACTCGCCGCACACAGGTTTCTCATCAACGACTCCCTTCAGGTTCCCTGCCTGTGACTGGTTTTGTGTTGTTCGTCGGGCGACCCCGCACCAC
>JAZFQW010000288.1:0-2404 GCA_036445335.1 Alphaproteobacteria bacterium
TCGAGTCGGCGGCGGCCGGAGGCTGACCCCCAACCCTGGGTGCTCAGGAAAGGAGGCTAACATGAGACTAATCCTCTACCTGCTGGCGAGTCTATTCGGGGCGCGCCTCGGTACTGTCCGAAATAGGACACCCGCCATTTCAAATTAGGACAGATGAGAAAAGGCCCCAGCGAACCGGGGCCAGTCCATATCAACCAAGGAGATACAGCGCGATGCCTTGCCAAACCATGCACCGCTTTTGCCTACTGTAACCCTCCATCAATCACACGTAAAGCGCCAGCCCGCCGACCCTGCGGCTTCGGTGCCTCGGGCACCTCAGTTGCTTCTATCAACTCCCCAATCGTCCAGATGTGATCGGTGATCTCGAGCAGCATGGCCGGCGTCATGCGGATGGTCTCGTGGACCCGACACAGATTGTAGTGGGCGATGAAGAGAGCAATCGCCGCCTAGGACAGCACCGACATTCACCGTGGTTTGGCTTGCCGTCGGTAAGTAACATAGAATGCCTCAGGCGTCCCGGGGGAGCGGGCATGATCAAGGGCCGCGTGCAGCGCAGACTAGCTACCATTCTTGCAGCCGATGTTGCTGACTACAGCCGCCTGCGCGGGGTGGTGCCGCGGCATGCGGCGATCCGCTACCGCGGCACGACGCCCGTCGGCGAACCCGTCGAGCGGGAGGCAACCGGACTGCACGCCCGCGTCGTCCAGCACGAGGTCGACCATCTGGACGGCGTGCTGTTCCTCGACCGCATGACCGACCTGACCACCCTCGTCTTCGAAAGCGAGATGCGCCATCTCAGGGCCGACGACGACGAGGATCTCGGTGACGACGGGAGCGAGGTGACGGCATGACCGGCGAGGCGTCGCGCGACGCGCTGCGCGACGAGATCCTGCTGGGCACGGTGCGCAACGTCGTGTTCGACGGCTGGACCGACCGCGCGATTGCCGCCGGCACCGCCGCCGCCGGCCACGACCGCAACGCCGCCTGGCGCGCCTTTCCCGGCGGGGCGACCGACGTGATCGCCCATTTCAGCGACTGGGCCGACCGGCGGATGCTGGCAGTGCTGGAGCGCGAGGCGGGCTCGTTCGCCGGGCTCAGGGTGCGCGACAAGATCACCCGCGCGGTGCGGGTGCGGCTGGAGATCCTGGAGCCGCACCGCGACGCCGTGCGCCGCGCCATGACCTTGCTGGCGATGCGCGGCAACGCGCCGCTGGCCGCACGGCTGCTGTACCGCACCGTCGACGCGATGTGGCGGGCCGCCGGCGACACCGCGACCGACGTCAACTTCTACACCAAGCGCGGCCTGCTGGCCGGGGTTCAGAGCAGCACGCTGCTGTACTGGCTGGCCGACCGGTCCGCCGACCATGCGGCGACCTGGGCGTTCCTCGACCGGCGGATCGCCGACGTCATGGCGGTCGGCAAGGCGATCGGCCGGGTCCGCGGGCTCGGCGAGCGGTTCGACCGGCTGCCCTCGCCGTTGCGGCTCGCCGGGCGGCTGGGCGGCCGGATCCGCGCCGCCGTGGCCGGCCGGACGCGGACCTAGGCGCTGATTGACGGCGCTGCGTGACCCCGGCCCCATGACTCGCGAGGCCGGCGGCGAGGTCGGTCCGCCCGGCGCCGCCGACGGTGTCGCGGCGCCGATCGCCCGGCCACCGGACGACGCTTCGAGACCCGACCCGCGAACTCGCCTGGATGTACTCCGCCGTGGTCTTGGGCTGGCCGGCCACGCCCGAGCCGGCGCCCGGCCCGATGCAGTGCGGTTGACCCAAAACGCTCCGCCCGAGCCGGAGGCCCCCGCGCCGGCCGCGCCAGAGGCACCTGTGAGCGAACCGGCCGCGCCGGTCGTGTGGTGGGAGCCCCCGCCGCCGGAACCGGCGCCAGCGGCGCCCGCAGAGCCGCCTACGAGGCCAGCGCCTCTACCGCGCATCGGCATTTTCGAGCCGGAGGATTTCAACCCGGATTTCCTCAACGGCTACGCCATTGTCGAGAACCGACAAGCGGGGGCGGCCGGCCGGCTGTCGTCGCCCGACATGCCGACCGGCCCGCCATTGCCGCGCGCCCTCGCCTAGGCCAGCCAGACCTGGTTGAAGTGGTGCTCGAAGGACGGCTGCAGATGGAAGTCCTTGACCTTGCCCGAGCTGGCGGTGTGGATCGCCCGCCAGTACGGCTGGATGATGATCGAGTCGTGCTGCAGCAGCGCCTCGATCTCGGCCATGATCGCCCGCCGCGCCTCGACCTCCAGCGTCGCTTCGGCCCGGTCGAGCAGCGCGTCGAACACCGGATTGGAGTACGCCGTCTCGTTCCAGGCGACGCCGGTCCGGTAGGCGAGGCTGAGCACCTGCACGCCGAGCGGCCGGTGGGTCCACGAGGTGAACCCGAACGGCGCCGACATCCAGCGGTCCCA
>JAZFQW010000289.1:0-2940 GCA_036445335.1 Alphaproteobacteria bacterium
CGTCGACGACCTCCGGACCGTCGGCCCGGCCGGCGCACGCGACCACCGAGAGGCATAGCAGGAAAACCGTCGACGCACGCCAAGCGCGGCCAATCGCGTATCGGACTGTTCGGCCCATGGTCCCCCAACCGGCACCGACGTGAGTGCGGCTATGATGTCGTCCCGGCGCCGCCGCCGAAACGAAATCGGCACGGTCGAGCGTGCCATGGCCGCCATACCGTTGGTTGTGAGAAATTTGGGACCGCGGCCGTTGGAATCGGTCGGCCGTCAGCGGTCGGCGATCAGCCATCAGCGGTCAGCCGGCAACATGCGCTGTCTGTAGTGATTGGCTCATCGTTGGCCTCTGACTACTGATGGCGGACCGCTGATAGCCGATGGCTGATCGCTGATGGCTGACCGCTGACAGCTGCCGGCCCTCATGCCCCGCGTGCGGCGACCTGCTGTCATACCGGGCGACCGGCGTCGAGGAGCCAGCGACCGTGGCGAGCGACCAGCGCATTCCCCTGGCGGCGTTGAACGCCATGACGGCGGCCGAGTTCGCCGAATGGCTGGGCGGCGTGTTCGAGGAGTCGCCCTGGGTCGCGCGCCGGGTCGACCGCGAACCGGCCGACGGTGAAGCGGCGACGTCGTTGGGATCGGCGGTCGGCCGCTCCGGCTCGGCCACCATGGCGAGCGTGGCCGACAGCGCATCGCGCCGATGCGCCCGCGGCATGGTGCCGGCGTGGACCGCCTCGCCCAGTACCTCGACGGCGAACCGGCGGACGCCCTGGATTCTGGTGACGACGCCGATCGGCACGCCGGCGGTCTCCAGCCTCTGGCCCTGCTCGATTTGCGCCTCGACGTAGGCGGCGACCTCGAAACCCAGCATCCGCGGCGTGGCTGTCGGCGTCGCGCCGGGCGGTGGCCTGCTCCAGGCTATCCGCGCCGACTAAGGCCGCCGCCGGGCAAGCGGGGAGACGGGCCGATCGACGCCGCCGCCCCGGCAACGACGTTACCGAACCGACCTATGGCGTGGTATTGTCGGTGATACTGGCGCGGGCCTAGCCCGCATTTCTCACACTGGCCTCGGACTGCGTCGGCTCCGGGCGGTGCGAGCCGCCAGGAAGAACGCCGAAGAGCGTAGCCGCGCTACGGTCGAGGCGTTCGACGCCGCGGGCGGGCTGCCGGACGGCGATCCGCAGGTCAGCGCAGTCGCGCCGACAGGGTGCGTCACGCCGCTTGCCCGATGGATGAGAATCGCGCCGCAGACCGTGGCCAGTGTGAGAAGTGCGGGCTTGGGGAGGGACAGCGCTGATGGGTATCGCTTGCCGCTGGGTGATCGCGTGCCTGGCCATTGCCGGGGCGTGGGTCGGCAGCGCGCGCGCCGCCGAGGTGACCGCCGCCGCCATCGAATGGGACGCGCTGGAGGACGGACGGCCGGGCATTCGGGTCAACGTCGTCGTCGATGGCGGCGAGCCCGACGCGGCTTGGCGGCTCGACCTGTTCGGCATTCCACGGGCGCCGTCGCGGGTGCTGACCCTGGCCCAGGGGCTGGAGCTCGAATATCTGGTCATCGGCGAAGGCTGGGTCGCCACGCCCGGCCGGTTGACCGCAACCGCACTGCTGGGCGACGACCCGATCGGCGCGATCGACGTGGCCGCCAGGGCGCGCGGTCTGTCGTTCTGGCGGGCCGAGCTGGGCGAGACCGGACCACCCCGGACGCCCGCCGGGGCGACGCTGTCCGACCGGATGGGCGACACCCTGCGGCCGGCCATTCCGATGGCGCGCCTCGACCGGTACCGCGCCATCCTCGACATCGTGCCGCGCAGCCGCGCGGCGGCCGAATTCGATCTCGGGCTGGCCGCGCGCCGGGCGCTCCAGCGCGATCTGGCGCTGGTGTTCTTCGCCGACGCGGCGCGGGCGGCGCCCGACAGCGCGCTCTACGCCGCCTGGCTTGCCGAGGCGGTGCTGATGAGCCGCGTGGCACCGGTCGACGAACTGCTGCTGGTCGAAGGCATGCTGGCCGATCGTGTCGCCGCGTGGTCGCGCCGGCACCAGGAGGCGGAGGCTGGCCTGCAGGGCCAACTGGACGTGGCGGCGGCGGAGATCGCCAATCTGCAGCGGCAATTTGACGCAGTCCGGACGGAGCTGACGGCGCGCCGCGATCGCGACCCGCGCGACCCCTCGCTGGCCGACATCGCCGACACTCTGGAGGGCATCAACGACCAGATCCGCGGCATCGACGACGCGCGGCTGCGTTTGGTGGGGTCGAATTCGGGGCCGACCAATTTCGTGCTCGGCGCACTGGCAAGGCTGCAGACGCGGCTCGGCCGCATGGCGATCGACGGCGCCATCGGCGGCCGCGACGAGCGCGCCTGGCTCGACCACGCCGCGGCCACGCTTGAACTGGGATTCGGGCAGCCGATCCGGCCGGTTCCGCCGGACTATGGCCATCTCGCGCAGCTCAACCTGCGCCGCGCCGAACGGCACGACGCGATCTACCAGGACCGGTTGGCGGAGGCCGCGTCGGCGCGCGCGGTGGCCGAAGCGCTGGAAGCCGACTATTCCGAGACCGTCGCAGCGCTGGAGCGGCAGCGCGCCGAACTCGACGACATGACCGCCAGCGTCGAGCGGCGGCCGGATTTCGTCACCCGACGGAGGGCGATCGACGCGCTCGACCGGACCCACCAGCGACTGATGGCGAACTACAACACCAGGATCGTCGAGGCCGGCGCCCTGGAGGCCGAACTCGAGGCACT
Organism: Alphaproteobacteria bacterium; assembly: GCA_036445335.1. GTDB lineage: Bacteria > Pseudomonadota > Alphaproteobacteria > DSM-16000 > Inquilinaceae > JAZFQW01. Next base: position 2,739 of record JAZFQW010000289.1, read on the forward strand.
GCACCGCCGGCGCGCCGCCGTGGCGGCTGCGGGGCTGGTCGAGATCGATGCGGAGCTGCAGGACCGTATCGACCGGTACAACGCCCTGGTGCCGATGCTCAACGCCGCGGCGGACGAGGCCAACGGCATTGCCCAGCGCCTGGTCGACCTGCGGACCGACTACAGCAGAGTGGTCGACGCGGCGGCGACCGCGGCGTTCGAC
>JAZFQW010000290.1:0-2025 GCA_036445335.1 Alphaproteobacteria bacterium
ACAGGGCAGGAACGCCGCGCGGCGCGACGCCGTCGCATCGGGCAAACGGCGTGACGCCCCCTGTCGGCGTGACAGCGCCGCCCACCGGGTCGCGCCCGAGCGGCCCGCCCGCTGCGTCGAACGCCTCGACCGTAGCGGTGCTACGCTCTTCGGCCTTCTCCTGGCGGCTCGGGCCGCCCGGACGCCGCGCAGACCGCGGCCAGTGTGAGAAGTGCGGGCTGGCGGTCTGACCGCGCCGCCGGCCCCCGGGCCGACATCGCCCGCCGGCGGCGCGGCGACCGGCTGAAGCGGACATCGCCGGTTTGCCGGTGACGCGGGCGGACGGCCGGGACGATCACCGGGATTGTGGTTTCGATAGAGACCTTTCCTCGGCCTAATTTATCCCCAAATATGCGCTGGGCGTGGGGCGCATCGAAACCGGGGCGATCGAAGGGCGGCGGCGGACTCGATCGCCCGGACCGCCGGCATCGCTCGGCCGAGTTCGGCGGTCGATTCTCGGCCGTTTGTCCAAATTGATCGGAAGGGGAGTGCGATGGCGCAGGTCGCCGAGGCTGCAGAGACACGTTCTGAGCGCACCGTGCACGCGGGCTACCGCGTCGTCGTCGAACCCCGATCTCAGCGCATCCGGGCGGTCTTCAACGGCGAGACCATCGCCGACAGCGCGCGGGTGCTGGTGATGCACGAGACGCGCCTGCCGCACGCATTCTATTTTCCGCGCGACGATGTCCGCATGGATCTGCTGGCGCGCACCGATCACCACACCAACTGTCCGTTCAAGGGCAACGCCTCGTACTGGACGCTGACGGTCGGCGAAAAGACGGCGGAGAACGTGGCATGGAGCTACGAAAACCCGTTCGATGAGTCGTCGATCGTCAAGGACTATGTCGCGTTCGACTGGACGTCCATCGACGCCTGGTTCGCCGACGACGTCGCGATCGTCGAGCAGCCGCGTGACAAGTCTCCGGTGAAGGCAAATCCGTTCGTGAAATGGCTGGTGCACGAGGCCTGGAAGTCCAAATCCACGAACGACCTGGTCCGGCAGCTTTCCCAGGCGCTGGTGGCGGCCGGCCTTCCGCTGTCCCGGTTGCGGCTGATGATCCAGACCCTGCACCCGCAGCTGTTCGCGCTCGCCTATTCCTGGAGCCACGACTCCGACGAGGTCACGGAGTTTCAGCCGACCCACGCCGGGGTGCAAAGCGAGCAGTTCGTCAACAGCCCGTTCGCGGCGATCATCAACGGCGAGGGCGGCGTCCGCCGCCGGCTCGACGGTCCCGATCCCCGCCTCGACTACCCGGTCCTGAAGGACCTCGTCGAGGAGGGTGCCACCGACTACGTGGCCATGCCGCTGCGCTTCTCCGACGGACAGATCAACATCATCACCATGGTGTCGCACCGGCCGGGCGGGTTCTCGACCGACGATCTGGGCCAGCTCTACGAGGTCCTGCCGACCCTGAGCCGGCTGCTGGAGGCCCATGCGCAGCGCGTGTCGTCGCTGACGCTGCTGCGGACCTACCTGGGCAACGACGCCGGCGAGCGGGTGATGAACGGCCTGGTGAAGCGCGGCGACGGCGAGGACCTGCACGCGGTGATTTGGTTCTGCGATCTGCGCGGCTCCACCGCGCTGGCGGACTCGCTGTCACGCGACGACTACCTGGCCACCCTCAACGAGTATTTCGACAGCGTCGCCGGCGCCGTGATCGAGCACGGCGGCGAAGTGCTGAAATTCATCGGCGATGCGGTGCTTGCGATCTTCGCCATCGACGACCCGGCCAATCCGCACCCCGAAGCCTGTGCCCAGGCGCTGGCCGCCACTCGCGACGCGCAACGGCGGATCGACGCGGTCAACGCCGATCGCGCGGCGCGGGGCGAGCCGCCGCTGGCGTTCGGCATCGGCCTGCACCGCGGCAACCTCACCTACGGCAACATCGGCACGGACCAGCGCCTGGATTTCACCGTGATCGGGCCGGCGGTCAACGAGGCGTCGCGCATCGAGGACATGTGCAAGGCGCTGGACACGCCGGTCCT
>JAZFQW010000291.1:0-3695 GCA_036445335.1 Alphaproteobacteria bacterium
CGCGGTGAAGCCGACGATGTCGGCGAACAGCACCGCGACCGGCTGCGACCGGACGGCGCCCAGCGGCTCGTCGGCGCGGGCCAGGTCGTCGACCATGTTGGGCGAGAAATAGCGCGCCAGATTGGCCCGTTCCCGTGCCGCCGCGGCCTGGCGCATAACGAGACCGCGCGAGCGGGCGACGACGCCGGCCAGGATGCCGGCCACGATCAGCACCACGATGACGTCCTGCAGGATCACATTGACGTCGACGAAGCGCGGATCGAGGTATTCCGCCAGCGCGTCTTCCGGGTTCGCGACGATTTCGGAGACCGCCGTGTCGAACCAGGTGACCGTGTCCGGCCGCCGGACGATCGACGCGGTCCCGACGATCCAGCTTGCGGCGGCGGCGAAGCCGGCCCAGACCATCAGGCGCGGGTTGTGGCTGAAGGCATACCCGGCCAGCAGCATGAAGAAATAAACGAAAGTTCCGTTCCGCAGCTGCATTTGCAGCGGCGCCGGCAGCACGTCCCAGGGATTGGGCGCCACGAATATGTATGCCATCAGCGCGAAATCGAGCGCGATGAAGACATAGCGGTGCCATGGGCGGCCAAAGGGTCTCCGGGCAACGGCATGGTCGGCAAGCCCGATGGCCGCGAAGAGCACGAGCGCCCCGTGGAAATAGTAGACTTCGGGCGCAGGGGCGAGAAAGAACAGCAACAGCGCCACGACCGCTAGCGACACGATGCGTCCCCGCGTCGCCAGCCTCAGACCGTCCAGTTCCTCGGCGCGAAAGACCGTATCCATCCGACCATTGGCTCCCAAATCCACGCCAATCGCGCGGCTGCCAGTGACGGCCGTTGTCATCGTCCTGTCCCCCGTGAGCGGCGCGTCGATGATCGGGGCCGGCCTGCGCGGCGCCGACCTGACCGATGCCAACCTGGCCGGCTCGATTCTCTTCGGCGCCAATCTGCGCGGCGCCGACATCCGCACGGCGACGATGCCGGGCGCGGTGCTGTGCAACACGACCATGCCGGACGGCCGGATCGACTACGGCAACTGCACGGGCCGCCCAAGCCCCGACCTATCCCGCGTCGTCGCCGGGCTCGCCAGCGGCCTCGGCCAGCAGCCACTCGCGGAACGACTCGATGTTGGGCCGGTCGGCGGCGCGCTGCGGGCTGACGATGTAGTAGGCGTATTCTACCGGCAGGCTGATGTCGAACGGCCGCACCAGGCGCCCGGCGATCAAGTCGTCGGCGGCCAGCGCGCTGCGCCCCAGCGCCACCCCCTGGCCGTCCGCCGCCGCCTGCAGCACCATGCTCGAGTCGCTGAACGACGGCCCGCGCCGCGGGTCGACGCCCTCGACCCCGGCGGCCAGCAGCCACATCGCCCAGTCCGACCGCATGTCGTCGTGCAGCAGGACGTGGTGGCGCAGGTCGGCGGTGCATCTGAGCGGCGGGTCGCCGTCGATCAGCGCGGGGCTGCAGACCGGGAACAACTCCTCGGTCATGAACCGGTCGGCGCGCAGGCCGGGATAGTGGCCGCTGCCATAGCGGATCGCCACGTCGACGTCGTCGCGGTCGAAGTCGGCGACCCGGTCGTTGGCCGAGACCCGCACATCGATCTCGGGGTGTATTGCGCGGAACCGGCGCAGCCGCGGCACCAGCCACCTGGCGGCGAACGATGTTAGCACGCTGACCGTGATCGCCGCGGCGGCGTCGCCCTCCAGCAGCCGGTCGGTCGCGGCGGTCAGCCGGGCGAACGCCTCGCGCACCTCCGGCAGGTAGGCCTGGCCGGCGTCGGTCAGCAGCAGCCCGCGCGGCCCGCGGCGGAACAGCCGCATGCCCAACTGCTCCTCCAGCGACTTGATCTGATGGCTGACCGCCGCCTGGGTGACGTGCAGCTCGTCGGCGGCGCGGGTGAACGACAGGTGCCGCCCCGCCGCCTCGAAGGCCCTCAGCGCATTCAACGTCGGTAGCCGGGCCATCGTCCAGATCCTCGATAATGTGAGATAATCTAATGCGAGCGATGAGAATTCGTCCTTTGAAAACCACCACCATATCAACGATTTGTATCTCATAGGGTCGCGAAAAGGCGACAGCGTCCAAAACCTCAAGGATAAGGTAACCGAATATGTCACATCCGCACAATGGCAACGCCCAAATCGCTGTGCACCGCCCGGCGCGCGGCCCCATCGACCTCCTTAGCGACGCCCTGACCATCGCCTGGACCTGGCGCCACCGCGCCCGCTCGCGGCGCAGCCTGTCGGCGCTCGACGACCACCAGCTGCGCGACATCGGGCTTTCCCCGCTCGACCGCGACCGCGAGGTCGTCAAGCCGTTCTGGGTGCGGTGAGACCCGGTGTCACCCATGTGGCGGCCGCGGTCCGCTCAGTACCGTAGATACAGCTTCCCCAGCCCGTTGAGCGTGGCGTAGAGCTGGTCGAACTGGCCCTTGAAGGCGGTCCAGGCGAGCGCGCCGCCGCGCGCCTCGGCCAGCTCGGCGCGCAACGCGGCCAGGTCGCGGCGGCCGTCGATGCGCGCCAGCATGGCGCCGGCCAGCGGCGGCAGCGGCAGGCGCCCGGTCAGCCCGGGAAGCTCGGCCTTGAGGCCCTGCCCGGGCTTGATCCGGCGCGCCAGGTCGCGGCCGTCGATGTCGCGCAGGACCGGGACGGCCGACGGCGAGTCGGGGCGGGCGACGGCGTCCGCCTCGCGCCCCTTGCGCACGACATAGAACGCGTGGGTCTTGATCGCGCCGGTCAGCTCCTCCGCCACGGCGGCGCGGTCGAGCGGGTCGAGGCCCGCGAGTCGGGCGCGCAACCGTCCGTCGGGCAGGTATGCGGCCGGGTCATAGCGCAGCGGCGGGACCAGGCCGGTGATCGCCAGGCCGGCGCCGTCGACCAGCGCCGCGAGCTCCGGCACGGTGTAGGCGCGGTCGCGGCTGTGCAGCAACAGGTCGAACAGGCCGGCGTCGCTGGCCTTGTGGTCCTGCAGCAGTGGATTGCGGCGAAACCAGTTGGTCTCGGGCAGATGCGCCAGCAGCCGCCGAGCCAGCGCCACCCGGTCGCCGTCGTCCAGTCCCGCGCCCAGCCGCCGCAGCGCGCCTTGCAGCGCATAGACGCCGGTCCGGCCATGGCTGCCGTACAGCATCAGCCCCATGCCGCCGTCCGGCGCCAGGCGGTCGGCCAGCGCCGTCAGCCCGGCGGGCGGGTCGTCCAGATGGTGCAGCACGCCGCAGCAGTCGACGTAGTCGAACGGACCCGGCGCCAGCCGCTCGACCGCCAGCAGCGAGCCGGTGACGAAGTGGACCGAGCTCAGGCCGCGCGCCTCGGCCCGCGCCGCGGCGATCGCGCGCGCCGCTTCCGACAGGTCGAGATAGGTGATATCGGCCGGGATGCCGGCGTCGGCGCATTGCTGGGCCAGCATGATCAGGCCGTCGCCGGTGCCGCCGCCGGCGACCAGCACGCGGAACGGCCGGGCGAAGTCCAGCCGGCCGGCGAAGACGTAATGGTTCAGCTCGTCCAGATGACCCGGCGATCCGGTGATCAGGCGCTTGCTCTCGTCGCTTGGGTCGCGCGCCGGATAGGGATAGGCCTCGTACTGCGACCTGACCGGGTCGGTCATGCGTCGAGCGCGGCGGCCGGCCGGATCTCGCCGGCGTCGAAGCCGCGCCGGGAGGTGATCGCCGGCCGCGCGAACGCGGCAAGCGCGTTCGCCGCC
>JAZFQW010000292.1:0-3094 GCA_036445335.1 Alphaproteobacteria bacterium
GTCGGACCTGACGATCCAGTGCCCGGCCGGCGTCGGAAATCGCGAGGAAATAAAGGAACGCCGCGATCAATGTCGGCTCGTCGTCGCCGGAGGACATCCCACCCTGCAGAGTCGTAATAATCTCCGGCGGGAGCCGCAGCACCGAGAGTTCATGCCACGTCGGCAGCGGCAACGGCCCCCGGGAGTTCAACCACGCCACCAGCGCCTCGGGCGTAGAGCACGCCACGTCGTCCGGATGTCCCGTCAACCCGGGCGGCCGCGGCGATCTCGGCCCCGGTCGAGGCGGTGGTGCAAACATATGACGACGCAGAGGAGCGGCTTGGCTGAGCAAGTGCTCCTCAAGCGGAGCAGAGGCCGCGACGCCTCTAAATTCCGCAAATGCGTCACCCATATCGACAGCCGCACCGACCAGGGTGTGGCTCAGGCCGTGCCAGCCGGCGGCCATGACCTGCGGAACCTTGCGCAATTCGGGCAGGTCGTCCGCGCGCTCGCCTTCGGCGCGCACGTGGATGACCAGATAGTTGGTCCACCGGCTCATCAGCTGGTAGCGGACGGCGCGGTCGGCGGCCGCCGTGTCGTCCTCCATTGCGGACATCCGCCGGGCGGCCGCCACGCGGGCGAGCGTCGGCGGCAGTGCGTCCTCCGGCGTTGCACCTGACGGCGGCGCGGCAGGCGCCGGTGCCGCGCCGTCGGTAGACTCGCCGAACCCGCGGATGGCGGCCTCGTGGGTCACGACGCGCCCGTTTTCCAGGGTCACGTCGAGGGCGACCGTGCCCTCCGGCCAGTCAGTGAACCAGCCGAACACGTGCAGCGTGTCGCCGTCGTACACCGCGCCGATGGGATCGGGGAGGCTGCGGTCCGGTGCGGCCGGCCAGCGCACCGCGGTAGTGCGCGCGCGCGGCGCGTACATGCGCTGGAAATGGCGGTGGATGCGGTCGGCCATGTCCTCGCGCGGGGCGACCAGCTCGCAGGCGCCGCCGGTGCCATCGGCCAGGTCGCGCACGAACGCCTCGGCCGCGGCGCTGCCCACGCCGACGGTGAAGATCCGGTGACCGGAGGCCTTGGCCTCGGCGATGACCGGCTGTGCCTTCCAGACCTGGCCGTCGGTGATCAGGAAGAGGTCGCGGGAGCGGTCGCCCTCGCCGCGGATCGCGTAGGCGGCAGCGAGGGCACGGCCGATCTCGGTGCCGCCCATGCCGGCGTCGAGGCCGCGCACGAAGCGCCGGGCCTGCGCCAGCGACGTCTCGGCGACCGCCATCTCGCGGTCGAACAAGGCGCGGTGCGAGCTGCCGAACGCCACGATGTCGAACACGTCGCCGGGACGCAGGCCGTCGAGAATGCGCTCCAGCGCGGCGCGGGCCTGGGCCATCGACTCGCCGCCCATCGAGCCGGAGCAGTCCACCACGATCTTGATGCTGCGCGGCTCCGGCTCGCCCTGAACCGGGATCTCCGGATGGAAGCTGGCCAGGACGACGTGGCCGTCCAGGTCGCGGTCGGCGACGGCGCAGGCGGCCGTCGGTCGCGACGCCCGCGCCTCGAGCACGAAATCGCGGTCCATGGCCGGACTGCCGGCGATTTCGACGATCGTCTCGTGCCCGCCCGCCGCCACGGTGACGTCGTGCGACGGCGAGTTGAATCGCGCGTCCGCCAGCACGCCGGACACCGCCACCTTCAGCGCGAAGGACCGCTCGGCGTCGAAGGCGTGTTCCGGCGCCTGGTGCGGCGCCAGGCCGGCGGCCGTCGGGTCGCCGTAGCGCGGCGCGATGGTGGTCGGCATCATCAGGCGCACACGATCGCCGCTCCAGCGCAGCAGCAGGGCGTAGGTGAACCGGATCACCGCGGTCTCGCCGGGCAACAGGTTGCCGACATTCGCGGTGTAGAGCCCGGGCTCGACCTGTTGCAGCATCACCGCCGCGTCGCCGTCGGTGATCGCGTCCTCGTAGTGGCGCTCGGCCTCCTTCTTCTCGACCACCATGCCGGCCAGCTTGCGGTCGCCCAGCTCGACCTCGAAGCCGAGCAGCACCCCATCCAGGGGCAGCGGGAAGGTGTAGACCGCCTCGATGTTGGTGTCCTCGGCGTTGCGATAGCGCTGGGCGACCGTGATCTCCGCCGACAGGTCGTCCAGCGCCGCCTCGGCGCGGACATCCTCCAGCACGACCGTTCCGCCGCGCGCCTCCAGTACCGCTGCTGTGCTTGCTCTCATTGCGATGTCTCCTCGTTGAATCGATCCACCAGTTCCGCCGCTTCTCGGGCCAGGGCGCGCACCTGCTCGGGCGTCAGCCCCGCCTCTCGCGGCTCGATCGTCAGCTCCACGCCGGGGCGGATCAGGATGTGGCTGCGGACGGTCACGTCCCCGGGCCGCCGCGGCGGCGCCGGTGGGACGGTCCGGCCGTCTTCCGGCTCGGCCAGCAGGTCCTTGATCCGCGCCAGGCTAACCCCCGCGCGCTGCCATCTGCGGATCTCCAGCAACTGCTCGAGGTGCCCGCCGGTATAGAAGGCGCCGCGTCTGGCGCCCTCCGGACGGTCCACCAGCCCTTGCTGGATGTAATACCGCACCGTGCGCCTGGGCATGTCCGCCAGGGCGCAGAGGTCGTCGAGCGAGAATTTTTCCGGTCGGTCTGGCATCGCCGAATTATGTAACACTTCTACTGTCATTTACAAGTGTCAAATAACGAGAGCGCCGGAGAGAACCACTTTTCGCCGCCGGTTCGGTGGCGCCACCTGCTACGCTGCGGTCGAATTTCAGGGACCCCATGAGCGATCGACCGCGAGACCGCCAACCCCTACCGGTGCATATCGACGCCGTACCCTGCGGCGGCGGCACGATCGGTCTGGCGACCTGGCCGGGCCGAGATTGCGTGGATGAGGGCGGCGGATGGGGCGGCGATCTCGATCGCGATCTCGCGGCCATCCGCGACTGGCGGGCCACCGCGCTCGTCTCGCTGGTGGAAGACCACGAGTTCGGCCCCCTGACCGCCGGCGGCTTCGGCGATCGGGCCGAAGCGCAGGGACTCGACTGGCACCATTTGCCATTTGCGGACAACAGGGGTCCGGATGACCGTTTCGAGCGGCTTTGGACCTATTCGGGCCCCGT
>JAZFQW010000293.1:0-5727 GCA_036445335.1 Alphaproteobacteria bacterium
GCGTTGACAGCGGTGGGCTGGCTAGTATAGTCCGCGCCTTGATCGCGGGCCCCCTTGCGGCCCGCCCTTTGTATTTCTAGGCACTGGGCACCATGCACGCAGTCATCCGCACCGGCGGCAAGCAGTACCGGGTCGCCAAGAACGACGTCATCCGCGTCGAGCGGCTGGACGCCGAGCCGGGCGCCGAAATCTCGCTGGACGAGGTGCTGATGATCGAGGGCGACAGGGGCGTCACCGTCGGCGCGCCGCTGGTCGCCGGCGCGACGGTCAAGGCCGAGGTGGTCGAGCAGACGCGCGCGGCCAAGATCATCGTGTTCAAGAAGAAGCGCCGCAAGAACTACCGGCGCAAGAACGGTCACCGCCAGGACCTGACCGTCCTGAAGATCACCGACATCGCCGCGCGCGCCTGAGCGGCGCGCCGCCAGGGCGAGACTTTCGGGAGCAGTTCGATATGGCGCACAAGAAGGCAGGCGGTTCCTCGCGCAACGGCCGCGATTCGATCGGCCGGCGCCTGGGCGTGAAGAAGTACGGCGGCGAACTGGTGATCCCCGGCAACATCATCGTCCGCCAGCGCGGCACCAAGTTCCACCCGGGCCGCAATGTCGGCATCGGTAAGGACCACACGCTGTTCGCGCTGGCCGAGGGGCACGTCACGTTCAAGCGCGGCCGCGACCGCACAACGATCTCGGTGGAGCCGGCGCCGGCGGCGGCCGAGTACCCCCGCCACCCCCACACCGGCGGCGGCCCCCGCCGCTCGACGGGGGGATGGGCGACCATTCCTCCGTTGTCGTTTTCGGCGCGTGACCCGACCATGAAGTTCCTCGACCAGTCCAAGGTCTTCATCAAGAGCGGCGACGGCGGCAACGGCTGCGTCAGCTTCCGGCGCGAGAAGAACATCGAGTTCGGCGGGCCGAACGGCGGCGACGGCGGCCGCGGCGGCGACGTCTGGGTCGAGGCGGTCGGCGGCCTCAACACGCTGATCGACTATCGCTACCGCCAGCACTTCAAGGCCGCCCGCGGCCGCCATGGCATGGGCAAGGATCGCACCGGCGCAAAGGGCGCGGACGCCGTCCTGAAGGTCCCGGCCGGAACCCAGGTGCTGGGCGAGGACCGCGAGACGGTGCTGGCCGACGTTACCGCCCAGGGGCAGCGCGTCCGCCTGCTGACCGGCGGCGACGGCGGCTTCGGCAACGCCCATTTCAAGAGCTCGACCAACCGCGCGCCGCGCCGGTTCGATCCCGGCTGGCCGGGCCAGGAATGCTGGGTGTGGCTGCGCCTGAAGCTGATCGCCGACGGCGGGCTGGTCGGCCTGCCCAATGCCGGCAAATCGACCCTCCTGGCCGCCTCGTCGCGCGCCCGGCCGAGGATCGCCGACTATCCGTTCACCACGCTGCACCCGCATCTGGGCGTGGTCCGCCTGGGCGACGCGGAATTCCTGCTGGCCGACATTCCCGGGCTGATCGCCGGCGCCCACCAGGGCCACGGGCTGGGCGACCGGTTCCTCGGCCACGTCGAGCGCTGCAGCGTGCTGCTGCACCTGGTCGACGGCACCGCCGAGGACGTCGCCGTCGCCTACGCCACCGTGCGCGCCGAACTGGCCGACTATGGCCACGGCCTGACCGACAAGCCGGAGATCGTCGGCCTCAACAAGATCGACGCGCTGTCGGGCGCAGACCGCGCGGACCGCCGGGCGGCGCTGGAGGCGGCGGCGGGCGCGCCGGTGCTGCCGCTGTCCGGCGCCACCGGCGAGGGCGTCGCGGCGGTGCACCGCGCCCTGCTGCGCCACATCGACGCGGCGCGGCGCACCGCGCGCGACACCGGCGCCGCGGCGGCCGGGTCCTACGCGCCATGACCGGCTCGCTGGTCCAAGCCAGGCGGCTGGTGGTCAAGGTCGGCTCGGCGCTGCTGGTCGACGACGCCACCGGCCACATCCGCCGGCAATGGCTGACCGCGTTCGCCGAGGACATCGCCCGCTGCCGGGCGCGCGGGCAGGAGGTGGTGCTGGTGTCGTCCGGCGCCATCGCCGTCGGCCGCGAGCATCTCGGCCTCAAGGGCCGGACGCTGCGACTGGAGGAGAAGCAGGCGGCGGCGGCGACCGGGCAGATCCGCCTGGCGCACGCGTACCAGGAGGCGCTGGCGCGGCACGACATCACCGTGGCGCAGGTCCTGCTGATCCTGGAGGACACCGAGGCGCGGCGTCGCCACCTGAACGCGCGCAGCACCATCGGCCAGCTGATCAAGCTGGGCGCGGTGGCGGTGATCAACGAGAACGACACGGTCGCCACCCAGGAGATCCGCTTCGGCGACAACGACCGGCTGGCCGCCCGGGTGGCGCAGATGATCAGCGCCGACGCGCTGGTGCTGCTGTCCGACATCGACGGGCTGTACACCGCCGACCCCAAGGTCGAGCCCGACGCCCGGCATATCGCCGAGGTCCGCGACCTGACCCCCGAGCTGGTGGCGGCGGCCGGCAGGCCGCGGCCCGGCTATTCCTCCGGCGGCATGGTCACCAAGCTGGCCGCCGCGCGCATCGCCATGGCTGCCGGTTGCCGCATGGCGATCGCCCGCGGCACCGGCCTGCACCCGCTGTCGGCGCTGGAGGATGGCGCACCGGCGACCTGGTTCGTGCCGCCGGCGGGGCCGAGGAGCGCCCGCAAGCGCTGGATCGCCGGGGCACTGAACCCGGTCGGCGTGTTGACCGTCGACGACGGTGCGGCGCGCGCCCTGGCGCGCGGCAAGAGCCTGCTGCCGGCCGGGGTGACGGCGGTCGCGGGCGACTTCCAGCGCGGCGACCCGGTCGCCGTGCGCGACGGCGCCGGCCGCACCATCGGCCGCGGGCTGTCGGCCTATTCGGCCGACGACGCGCGCCGCATCGCCGGCCACAGGAGCGCCGAGATCGAGGCGCTGCTGGGCTATCGCGGCCGCGACGAGATGATCCACCGCGACGATTTGGTGATCGGGTGACCGCACTTTCGCCGCGGCTGGCAGTCGTCGCCGATCGTGGCATAATGGGGGAGCGACCCGAGGGCACCGGATTCGACCGGGTCTTCGGCGCCGCAATGGGGGGAATGAAATGACCGCGACCGTTGGGACGATGGACCGGCGCGCGGGCGGCGAGGTCGCCGAGGCCGACGTCGGCGCGGCGATGCGGCGGCTGGGGGCGGCGGCGAAGGACGCCGCCGCGGAGCTGGCGAACGCGTCGACCGCGGCCAAGGACGCCGCGTTGAAGGCGGCCGCGGCGGCGATCCGCGACCGCCGCCCGGCGATCCTGGCGGCCAACGCCGAGGACATGGCGCAGGGCGCGAAGAAAGGCCTGTCCGCCGCCATGCTCGACCGGCTCAAGCTCGACGACGGGCGGGTCGAGGCGATGGCCGCGGGGCTGGAGGGGATCGCCGACCTGGCCGACCCGATCGGCGCGGTGATCGCCGAGTGGACGCGGCCGAACGGGCTGAAGATTTCCCGCGTGCGGGTGCCGCTGGGGGTGATCGGCATCATCTATGAGAGCCGGCCCAACGTCACCGCCGACGCCGGCGGCCTGTGCCTGAAGGCGGGCAACGCGGTGATCCTGCGCGGCGGCTCGGAGAGCTTCCGGTCCTCGACCGCGATCGCCGAGGCGCTGGCGCAGGGGCTGGACGCGGCCGGCCTGCCGGACGGCGCGATCCAGCTGGTGCCGACCCGCGACCGCGCCGCGGTGGGCGCGATGCTGACCATGACCGAGGTGATCGACGTGATCGTGCCGCGCGGCGGCCGGTCGCTGATCGAGCGGGTCGCGGCGGAAAGCCGCGTCCCGGTGCTGAAGCACCTGGACGGGCTGTGCCACGTCTACGTCGACCGCGCCGCCGATCCCGACATCGCCCGGAGGGTCGCGGTGAACTCGAAGATGCGGCGGACCGGCATCTGCGGCGCGGCGGAGACCCTGCTGATCGACCGGGAAGTGGCGCCGGCCCTGCTGCCGCCGATCCTCGACGACCTGATCGCCGCCGGCTGCGCGGTGCGCGGCGACGCCGCGACCCGGGCGCTGGACGACCGCGTCGCGCCGGCCGCCGACGCCGACTGGGACACCGAATATCTCGACGCGATCCTGTCGGTGCGTCAGGTCGACGGGTTGGACCAGGCGATCGAGCACATCGGCCGGCACGGCTCGCACCACACCGAGAGCATCGTCACCGAGGACGCGGCGGCGGCCGAGCGGTTCTTCGCGCGGATCGACAGCGCGATATTGCTGCAGAACGCCTCCACCCAGTTCGCCGACGGCGGCGAGTTCGGCATGGGCGCGGAGATCGGCATCTCGACCGGCAAGCTGCACGCCCGCGGCCCGGTCGGGGCGGAGCAGTTGACCAGCTACAAATACATCGTCCGCGGCAGCGGGCAGATCCGGCCCTGACCCACTACCGGCCGCCGCGCGCGACCGCCGGGCCGCTGTGGGCCGGCTGCCGGGTCGGCCTGCTGGGCGGGTCGTTCAACCCGGCGCATGGCGGCCACCTCCTGCTCAGCCGGCTGGCGCTGGCCCGCCTGGAGCTGGACGCGGTGTGGTGGCTGGTGTCGCCGCAGAACCCGCTGAAGCCGGCCGCCGGGATGGCGCCGCTGGCGGTCCGCGTCGACCGGGCGCGCCGCGCCGTCGGTGATCCGCGGATCGTTGTCAGCGACCTGGAGGCCCAGCTTGGCACGCGCCATACCGCCGACACCCTGGGCGCGCTGGCACGGCGCTTCCCGCGCACCCGGTTCGTCTGGCTGATGGGCGCCGACGCGCTGGCCGAAATCCCCCGCTGGCGGCGATGGACGCGAATCTTTCATCTCGTACCCGTTGCGATCTTCGACCGGCCTTCATATTCTTTTAGGGCGCTAGGCGGTATAGTTGTCTCGCGTTTCGCGCGGCACCGGATGGCGGAAAGCCAGGCCGGTCGATTGGCCGACCGGCGGCCACCGGCGTGGATATTCATTCATTCACGCCTGCACCCGGCCTCGGCCTCGGCACTGCGCGGAGAGCGGGCGCTCGGCGTGCGGATAACCGGCAACTGAGGTGGGAGCCATAACACCGAAGCCAGAGACTGTTCCTTCGACCAAGGGAACGCTGCCCCCGGGGCGCGCAGAAGGCCTGCCCCGGCACATCGCCGATCTGGTCCTGGCGTCACTGGACGACGACAAGGCCGAAGGCGCCGTCGTCATCGATCTTGACGGCAAATCCACCATCGCGGACTACATGATCGTCGCGTCGGGCCGTTCGGCCCGGCAGGTCGGCGCCATGTCCGACCACCTGCTGCGGAAGCTCAAGGCCGCCGGCCTGGGGCCGGTCCGAGTGGAGGGCCGGGCCAACGCCGATTGGGTGCTGCTGGATGCCGGCGACGTCATCGTCCATCTGTTCCGACCGGACGTTCGGGCGTTCTACAACATCGAGAAGATGTGGGACGCCGAGGCGCCGGTCGCCGGACGCATCGGCGCCGCGCCGACCGCGCACAGCGCCTGAGCGCGGCCGGCGCACCGCGGTGCGGCTGTGGATTGTCGCCATCGGACGGCTGCGGACGGGGCCGATCCGCGCTCTGGTCGAGGACTATGCCGGGCGCTCGGCCTGGCCGCTGACGGTCAAGGAGCTCGAGCCGCGCAAGCGGCTGTCGGGCGAGGCGCTGACCCGGCACGAGGCCGACCTGTTGTTGGGCGCGGTGCCGTCGGGCGCGACGGTGGTGGCGCTGGATGAGGCCGGCCGAGACCTGTCCAGCGGCGAGTTCGCCG
>JAZFQW010000294.1:0-6429 GCA_036445335.1 Alphaproteobacteria bacterium
TGTGCCAGAACCGCCCCGGCGCGCCGCCGAGATCGTCGTTGGTGTCCGTCATTGTCATGTCCGCCCATGAGCGGGCGCGCGGCCGGCCTGATCAGGTCCGTCGGACGCGCGCGGATCGAACGGGCTCTCGCGACCTTTTAAGACCGAGACCTCCGCCGCCACCTGTTGCAGTATAGAACAGGCGCACCGGAAGGGGTTGTGCCATGTCGAATCGAGCGCCGGCGGTGGCGGGGCTGTTCTATACCGGCGAGGCCGGGCGGCTGGGCGCCGAGGTGCGCGGCTACCTGGCCGCGGCCGCGGCCGAGGGGCCGGCGCCCAAGGCGATGATCCTGCCCCACGCCGGGCACATCTATTCGGGGCCGATCGCGGCCAGCGGCTACGCCCGGCTGGCACCCGCGCGAGACACGGTGACGCGGGTGGTGCTGATCGGACCGTCGCATTACGTGCCGCTGCGCGGGCTGGCTGCCAGTTCAGCGGATTCGTTCGCGACGCCGCTGGGAAAGGTGCCGGTCGACCGGCCGACCATCGACCGGTTGCTGGCGCTGCCGCAGGTGGCGCTGATGGACGCTGCGCACGAACGCGAGCACAGCCTGGAGGTCCATCTGCCGTTCCTGCAGGCGGCGCTGGACGCCTTCTCGCTGGTGCCGCTGGTCGCCGGCTCGGCCAGCGCCGAAGACGTCGCCGAGGTGCTGGAGGCGGCGTGGGGCGGGCCGGAGACACTGATCGTCGTGTCCTCCGACCTCAGCCACTACCACGACTACGAGACGGCGCGGCGCATGGACGCGGCGACCTCGGCCGCCATCGAGGCGCTGACGCCGGAGGACATCGGCGACGACCGGGCGTGCGGCCGGGTTCCGATCGGCGGCCTGCTGCGCGCCGCCGCCCGCCACGGGCTGGCCGCACGGACCGTCGACCTGCGCAACTCCGGCGACACCGCCGGGCCGAAGTCCCGCGTGGTCGGCTACGGCGCCTGGGTGTTCGAACCCGCCGGCGATTGACGGCCGCCGGGTCGAGAGAGTGCGGCCGGAATCGCATATGGTGGCCAGCCCGCGTCCGGCCGTGAAAGAATGACGCGGGGCGCCGGCAATGCGTTGATCTGAGCCGGCGCGACGCGGCGGCGGGCCGTTACCCGGCCTGCGTGGACTCGATCCGGCTAACATCGAGGCGGGATGGAGACGACTGGGATGAACGACGGTACACTCGACGCGCTGGTCGAGCGACGTCGGCGACTCCTCGGGCCCAGCATGGCGCTGTTCTACGAGCGCCCGGTTCACATCGTGCGCGGCGACGGGGTCTGGCTGTTCGACGCCGACGGGCGGCGTTACCTCGACTGCTACAACAACGTGCCCCATGTCGGGCATTGCCACCCTGCGGTGGTCGAGGCCATCGCCCGTCAGGCGGCGACGCTCAACACCCACACGCGGTATGTTCACGAGGGCATCCTGGACTATGTCGAGCGGCTGACGGCGACCTTCGCGGGCGATCTTTCGACCGCCATCCTCAGCTGCACGGGCAGCGAGGCCAACGACATCGCGCTGCGCATGGCCCAGGCAGTGACTGGGCGGACCGGAGTCGTCGCCACCGACCATACCTATCACGGCAACACCGCGGCGGTGTCGCAGCTCAGCACCCGCATGCCGCCGATCGGCGGGTATGGCGGGCATGTCCGCCTGGTTCCGGCGCCCGACGGCTACCGTCCGCTCGGCGGCGAACCGGGGCAAGTCTTCGCCGACGCGTTCGCGGCGGAAGTCGAGACGGCGATCGCGTCGTTGGCGGCGACGGATCACGGGTTCTCCGCGCTCATCATCTGTCCCTATTTCGCCAACGAGGGCTTTCCGGACCTGCCCGCAGGTTTCCTCGACAAGTCGGTAGCCGCCGTCCGGCGCGCCGGCGGGATGGTGATCGCCGACGAAGTCCAACCGGGCTTCGGCCGCACCGGCGGCCACATGTGGGGCCACCAGCGCGCCGGTTTCACGCCCGATATCGTGACCATGGGCAAGCCGATGGCCAACGGCCATCCGGTCGGCGGCGTCGTCACGACGCCGGAGACGATGGCCGCCTTCCGCAGCGCGTTCCGCTATTTCAACACCTTCGGCGGCAATCCGGTCTCGTGCGCGGCGGCAATGGCGGTCCTGGACGTGATCGAGCAGGAACGCCTGCTCGCCAATGCGCGGGATGTCGGCGCCTACGCCGTCGACCGGCTTCGCGGGCTCGCCGCCAAGCACGACATCATCGGCAACGTGCGCGGCGCCGGCCTGTTCTTCGGCGCCGAATTCGTGACCGACAGGCGCGACAAGACCCCGGCGGCCGAGGAAACCACGCGGATCGTCAACGAGATGCGCGAGCGGGGAGTCCTGATGGGCAAGATCGGGATCCATGCCAACACGCTGAAGATCCGCCCTCCCATGCCGTTCTCCCGCGACAACGCGGACCTCATGATCGAGACGCTGGACCAGGTCCTGTCGACGCTGTGATGCGAGGTGCGAACCAGATGTCGGGCGGTCGGACCGACGCCGGGATCGATGACCTCGAAGCGCTGGCCCGCGCGGCGCTTGCCCTTTGGGGTGTCACCGACCATCCGCCGGAGCTTATAGCGCGCCGCGAGAATGTGGTGTTCCGCGTTCGCACGGCGACCGGCTCGCCGGCGGTCCTGCGCATCCACCGCCTCGGCTATCACGACGACGCGACGCTTCGCTCGGAACTGGAATGGATGGCGATGCTGCGCACAGGTGGGCTCGACGTGCCCGAACCGATCCCGGCGTCCGACGGCGCGCTGCTGCTGCACGTCCACACGTCCGCCCTGCCCGATTTGCGCCAGGTCGACATGCTGTCATGGCTCGACGGGCGACCGCTCGGTCGGTCGGGCGCGCCTCTCGCCCTGGACCGGGGGGCGCTCCAGACGGTGTTCTTCGATCTGGGCGCGGCGGCGTCCCGGCTGCACACGCTCGCCGATGGGTGGACGCGTCCGCCGGGGTTCTCGCGGCCCGCCTGGGACCTCGACGGGCTGGTCGGCCCTGACCCGTTCTGGGGGCGGTTCTGGAAACTCGACGAGCTGACCGGGGACCAGCGCCGCCTGATCGAACGCGCCCGCGACGCCGCGCGCGAGGACCTCGCGGTCTACGCCGCCAGCGGCGGCAGCTACGGACTGATCCACGCCGACCTTGTGCGCGAGAACGTCCTGGTCACCGGCGACGGCGTCCAGCTCATAGACTTCGACGACGCCGGCTTCGGGTGGCGGATGTTCGAGATCGCGACCATGCTGTGCAAGAACCGGCACGAGCCCGACTACGACGTCATCGAGCGCGCCGTCCTCGATGGCTACCGGCGCCATCGGACGCTCCAGGACGCCGATTTCGCCGCGTTGCCGCTGTTCATGCTGCTGCGCTGCCTCACCTATCTCGGCTGGGCGCAAACGAGGCGCACGGCCGAGGCGGCGCACCCGCGAACCGCCGCCTTCGTTACGGACGCGTGCGAGATCGCCGGCGCCTATCTGCGCGATCGTCCCCGCAGCTGACGGTTCTAACCCGCAACTCTCACACTGGCACGGTCTGCGCGGCGCTGTCGCGCCGACAGGGCAGGAACGCCGCGCCGCGCTGACCGTGGCCAGTGTGAGAGATGCGGGTTAACCGTCGAACACCCTCAGGCGCGGGACTCCCACGCGGATAAAAACCGCCGCAGGCCGTCCAGGTCGTCGGTGTTGATCAGGTCGACATCGGCGTCGAGGAGGGTGCGCCAGAGCGCGTCGCGTCCGGCGCCCGGCTGGTCCGGCGTCGACCAGAACCGGATGCGCCGGCCCTCGCCGTGCGCCGCCTCGACATACGACCGCAGCCGCGCTCGATCCTCCGCCGGCATGGCGCCGTGGCCGGTCCAGGTGAAATGCTCGGTCCAGTCGTCGCTGATCAGCGGCATGAACGACACCGGCGTTTCCGACCCGAGTTCGTCGAGCATTCCGTCATAGGCCGCGTAGCGAACGCTTTCCGAGGCCATTATCGCGCGCGACCGCTCGCCGGTGATTATCGCCGTCACGGCGCCCGGCCGCGTGCCGCCGTCGGCCCAGACTGTCAGAATGTCGTCGTAGCGTTTCAAAATGGGCGTCACGGCCCGATAGGTCTCTTCCGCCTCCGTCTGCACGTCGACCAGCAGGACGAACTCGGGGTGACCCGGAATAACCGCGCCGCCATGCTTCGAGACCCGCGCCCGCAGCGGCTCCAGGTAGACCGCGGCCAAGGTCTTTCCGGGCACGCAGTCGTCGGGATCGTGGGCCACGAAGATCTCGCCGTCGCGCAGGCACACGTCGGCCTCGACGCTGGCGAATCTGTTGGTGAGCGCGTCCTGCAGCGGGCGTTCGTGCTTGCCGTCATTGTGCGCGTGCGCCCTGATCAGGGGCACTGTGCCGGGTTTCGATGCCATGGTTGCGCGATTGCCCTGTTGCCGGGGGCTCGACGGACCGCCCGGGTGAACGGCGGCGCTGGCCGGAGCGCTACCCCTCGGCCCAGTCGAGGATCACCTTGCCGGACCGGCCCGAGCGCATGACGTCAAAGCCCTGCTGGAATTCGGCGACGGGGAAATGGTGGGTGAGGATCGGCGTGATGTCCAGGCCGCTCTGCAGCATCGCGGTCATCTTGTACCAGGTCTCGAACATTTCGCGGCCGTAGATGCCCTTCAGGTGCAGGCCCTTGAAAATGACCTGGTTCCAGTCGATCGCGACCTCGCCCGGCGGGATGCCCAACAGCGCGACGTTGCCGCCATGGTTCATCACCCGCAGCAGATCGCGCAGCGCCGCTTCGTTGCCGGACATCTCCAGCCCGACATCGAACCCCTCTTCCATGCCGAGCCCGGCCATCACGTCGTCGAGGCTCTCGCGGCCGACATTGACCGCGCGGTCGGCGCCCATCTTGGCGGCGAGGTCCAGCCGGTAGTCGTTGACGTCGGTAACGACGACGAAGCGCGCGCCGACGTGGCGGACGATGGCGGCGGCCATGATGCCGATCGGCCCGGCGCCAGTGATCAGCACGTCCTCGCCGACCACGTCGAACGACAGCGCGGTGTGCGTCGCATTGCCCAGCGGGTCGAGCACCGACGCGATGTCGTCGCCGATCGCGTCGGGCAGCGGAAAGGCGTTGACCGCGGGGATCGCGACATATTCGGCGAAGCTGCCCGGCCGGTTGACGCCGACGCCGCGCGAGTTGCGGCACAGATGGCGCCGGCCGGCGCGGCAGTTACGGCAGTGGCCACAGGTGACGTGGCCCTCGCCGGACACCCGCTGGCCGGGCTCGACGCCCCTGACCTCGCCGCCGACGTCGACGACCACGCCGGCGTATTCGTGGCCGATGGTCATCGGCACCGGCACCGTGCGCCGCGACCAGTCGTCCCAGTTGTAGATATGGATGTCGGTGCCGCAGATCGCCGTCCGGCGGACTTCGATCAGCACATCGTTGTGGCCGACCGCCGGCTTGGGCACGTCCTCCAGCCAGATCCCCTCGCCCGCCTGCTTCTTGACCAATGCCTTCATGCGACCGACCCCTCAAGCGATCACGCCGAGCGCGCGGCCGACGGTGGCGAAGGCGTCCAGCGCGCGGTCGAGATGCACCCGCTCGTGCGCCGCCGACATCTGAGTGCGGATGCGCGCCTGGCCCTTGGGCACCACCGGGAACGAGAAGCCGACGACGTAGATGCCCAGGTCGAGCAGCCGCCGCGCCATCACGTCGGCCAGCTTCGCATCGCCCAGCATGACTGGGATGATCGGGTGCTCGCCCGGCACCAGGGTGAAGCCCAGCCGCGCCATCCCCGCCCGGAAATAGCGGCAGTTGTCCTGCAGCCGCTCGCGCAGCTCGCCGCTCTCCCGCAACAGCTCGAGCACCGTCAGCGAGGTGGCGGCGATCACCGGCGCCAGGGTGTTGGAGAACAGGTAGGGCCGCGAGCGCTGGCGCAGCCAGGCGACGATCTCCGCCGGCCCGGTGGTGTAGCCGCCCGACGCGCCGCCCAGTGCCTTGCCCAGGGTGCCGGTCCGCAGCGTGACCCGGTCGGCGACGCCCCAGTGCTCCGGCGTGCCGCGACCGCCCGGCCCCATGAAGCCGACGGCGTGGCTGTCGTCGACCATCACCATGGCGTCGTGGCGGTCGGCCAGGTCGCAGATCGCCGGCAGGTTGGCGGCGATGCCGTCCATCGAGAACACCCCGTCGGTGGCGATCAGCCGGAACCGGCAGTCCCGCGCCTCGGTCAGCCGCGCCTCCAGGTCGTCCATGTCGTTGTTGGCGTAGCGCAGCCGCCGCGCCTTGCACAGGCGGATGCCGTCGATGATGCTGGCGTGGTTGAGGGCGTCGCTGATCACCGCGTCGCGGTCGTCCAGCAGGGTCTCGAACAGGCCGGTGTTGGCGTCGAAGCACGACGAATAGAGGATCGTGTCCCGGGTGCCGAAGAACGCCGACA
>JAZFQW010000295.1:0-7092 GCA_036445335.1 Alphaproteobacteria bacterium
CGCTCGCCGAGGAAGCTGCCTGGATTTGGTTGCCGAGATCCACGATCTGATCGATCCATCCGTCGACGTTACGGCTGCTGGTGCCGACGTGGGAGGCATGGAGTTTCACATTGTCGCTGGCATCGTCGCTGTCAGCGGCAAACCCGACGTGTTTCTCAGTCCCCGCCGCGGCCTGGCGCACGCCATAACCAAGCCCGGGACCCTGCGCTTCGACGCTTGGGTCGACGGCATGGAGCACATGCCCGGTATGTAACTTAAGCCAATCTAGATTATCGAGCTGTTGCATCGCGAAGCCTGCATGTTGGGCCGCGATCTCCGCTTCGGCCATCGCTGTGGGCAACAATCCACGCTGTTCCGGCGTGTCGTTCCAGCTGGTGAGAACGTGACCAATATGCAGGTGGGATTGATTCTCGTCACCGGCCGCGGTCTCAGTGGAAGCATAATTGGCGCAGGCAGCCAACAGCATAGCGCCAACGGTAACACTGGCATACTTGATCATGTTTGAACTCCCCGAATGGATCGCAATCTGCACCGACCGCATGGTCTCCTATCGGTGCACGCTACACCACGTGCAGGCCAGATGGAATATTGGGATGAGGAACTGAGCTACCGCTGAATCATACCTGTACGGACGGAATAATAGCTCCGCTTCGCGCGCAGGGCGGCGCTGTCGCGCAGACCGTGGCCAGTGTGAGCTAGGGCTAATCCAGCGGTTTCAGATCACCCAGCATCGTCGGGATCAGCTCGGTGACGGTGGGGTGGATGTGCACGGCGCGCTGAATCACGGTGTAGGGCGCGTCGGCGTACATGACGTCGAGCACCGAATGGATGATCTCATCGCCGCCGATCCCCAGGATACCTGCCCCGAGGACCTTCTTGGTCTCGGCATCGACCAGTATTTTCATGAACCCCCGGGTTTCGCCGCGCTCGCGAGCGCGCCCGACGCGCGTCATCATCATCTTGCCGATCAAGGCCTTGCGCCCCGACTGGCGGACCTCGCGCTCGGTCATGCCGACCCGTCCCAAGGGCGGATCAATGAACAGACCATAGGCGAGGATACGATCCGAAACACGCCGCGGATCGTCGTCGAACAAGTTGGCGGCAAGAATCTCATAATCATTGTAGGAGGTGTGGGTGAAGGCGCCGCGGCCGTTGACATCGCCGATGGCCCAGATCCCCGGCACGTTGGTCCGAAGCTCGTCGTCGACCACGACGAATCCGCGCGGGTCGGTCTCGACGCCGGCTCTGTCGAGACCCAGATCGTCGGTGTTGGGGCGACGGCCGACGGCCAGCAGGACATGCGAGCCCACGACTTCCTCGGGACCGGGTTCGCAGCTGGCGGTGACCGCGACCTGGTCGCCGCGTTTCGCCAGGGCGACGCACTCGGCGTTGAGGCGCACGTCGACGCCCTCGGCCTCCAGGATCTCCTTCACCGCCGCGGAGACGTCCTCGTCGTCGCGAGCGATCAGCCGGTCACCCATTTCCACCACGGTGACGCGGCTGCCAAAGCGGCGGTACATCTGGGCGAACTCCAGCCCGATGTAGCTCCCGCCGATGACGACGAGGTGCTCCGGCAGAAAGTCCACTTCCATGATGCTGGAGTTGGTCAGGTATTCCACGTCGTCGACGCCCGGCATGGCGGGGACGAAGGCGCGCCCGCCGACGTTGAGAACAATGCGCTCGGCCTCCAGCAGATCTCCATTGACGCGGACCGAACCGGCACTCTCCAAGCGGCCGTGACCCTCGTACACGGTGAGGTTCTTCATGGTCTTGAGCCAGTTGGTCACCCCTTCGTTCGACTGCCGCACGACCCCGTCCTTGCGGGCCTTGACCCGCCGCATATCGACGTTGATCGATCCATCGATCGTCACCCCGAAGTCGGCGCCGCGCCGCGCCATGTAGGCGGCGCGCGCGCTTGCCACCAGCGTCTTGGTCGGGATGCAGCCGACATTCACGCAGGTGCCGCCGAACAGCTTCCGTTCGACGATGGCCGTCTTCATCCCTTCACGTGTCATCCGCGCGGCGAGCGACGGCCCGGATTGACCCGTTCCGATGATGACTGCGTCGAACTTTTCCGACATGGCTGCCTCTTCCGTTTGTCGATGACTATTCCACCTGGACGAAAATGCGCGCCCGCGCAGGCGCATGAGATGGCAGAGCCGATCACGCGAACAGTGATCGTAGATCGACCTTCGAGTCATTGCCAATCTGGCCGGAGGCGGGCATCAGAAGACTCGATTTTCGGTGCGTCCGCCGGCATCCGACCGCGCGCTCGTGGGGTTCTGGCCGGGTCCATCGCGACCGTGGCCAGTGTGAGAGATGTGGGTTATTGCCGGACGTTGCGGCAGCCGGCCGGTCAGTCGCGGGTACGGACCTTCAGCTTGCGGATCTCGTCCTCGACCCGGCGGACCTCGGGGATGCCGTAGAACCCGGTCTTGCGGACCCGTGTGCGGCTGCCGTGGCGGCCGCGCGAGCGGTAGTACTCGCGGTGGAAGACCACGTTGCCGCTGCCGTCGGAGCGCTCGCGCCGCTCCAGATTCTCGATCTCGTCGGGCGCGAACGAGCGCACCGATCCGCCCTTGATGATCACCAGTCGATCGCTGGAGACGGCATAGACGGTCTTCCTCGCGCCCATCCAGGCCCACAGCGGCGCCAGGACGATCCACAGGCCGACCAGCAGAAACGGTAGGCCGAACAGCGGGAACAGCGAGAACGCGCCGTCGACGTCGAACGTCGCCTCCGTCGCGCCGGCGATCCAGAACACGGCGAAGCCGGCGAAGACGAGGCCGAACAGCGTCGCCGGCAGCCGCGCCAGCGCCAACCGGCCCGGCGCCGGGCGGTCGGCCCAGATCAGCCGCTCGCCGGTCCCCATCTCGCGCTGCGCGATGGACATCGGCGACGGCTCGGACATGTCGTGGTGCACGGCGGTCATGGCGCGATCCTACCGCGGATCCCTGAGATGAGGATTAATCGAGTCGTCGGTCGCGCCGATCACGCACCGCGCATCGCCGCGGCGAACGTCTCCATGCTGTCCAGGTAGAAGCCGATCTGCCGCACCAGCGCCTGTTGGCCGATCCCGCCCGCGGCATTGATGTCCATCTGCAGCGCGGGATAGTGCTCGCCCTCGACCATGGCCCTGGTCGAGCGGGCCTCCCGGTTCCAGCGGTTGATCGCGTCGCTGTCGGCCTCGCCGGTGTCGGCGTACCAGCTCCAAAGCGTCAGGCTCTCGCAGGCCCGGGCGGCGTCGCAATCGTGGAATCGCACGAACATCTGGGCCGCCGGAATCTCGGGGCCGGACGCGACGACGATCATCGGATTGCCGTCGTCGCCGACGCTGACCCTGTGGTCGACATGGTAGGTGTCCAGGATGCCGGCGATCAGGTCGGGCGAGACCTGTTCGATCATGCCGGTCGGTGACGCACCGCCGGTGACGCAGCCGCCCAAGGCGGCGGTGACAATGAGACCGCCCAACAGTCTTGCCCGCATGGTATTCGCTCCTGTGGCCGGGTCCGACGGCGCGGCACCCCGGGGATAAGACGTAGTCAAGAACCCTCGACCACCGTGCGCGATTATGGTGAAAGGCGGGTAAACGACCGGTAAATGCGCCGCGCAGACCGTGGCTATTGTGAGAAGTGCGGGCTGCCGCATCGGCGGCACCCGATCGCCATCGGTTTGCCGCAACTGTCGATGCTGAAAGCTGGAAAACGGCGTCGAGTCGGCGTATAGGCTACAGTCCTTTGTCGGGTGCCTCACGGGTTGCGGGCGACCCGGGCGCAGAAGCGCGGCAGTCAGGAGGATGGAGCCATGGTGAAGCGCTGGACGCCCGAGGGATGGCGGGCCAAGCCGGCATTGCAATTGCCGGAATACCCCGACCAGGCCCGGTTGGCCGCGGTCGAGGCCCAGCTGGCGAAGTACCCGCCGCTGGTGTTCGCCGGCGAGGCGCGGAACCTGCAGGCCGATCTGGCCAAGGTCGCCCGCGGCGAGGCGTTCCTGCTGCAGGGCGGCGACTGCGCGGAGAGTTTCGCCGAGTTCCATCCCGACAAGATCCGCGACACCTTCCGTGTCATGTTGCAGATGGCGGTGGCGCTGACCTTCGGCAGCAGCACGCCGGTGGTCAAGGTCGGCCGCGTCGCCGGCCAGTTCGCCAAGCCGCGCTCGGCGCCGACCGAGACCGTGGACGGCGTCGCGCTGCCGTCTTACCGCGGCGACATCGTCAACGGCTTCGAGTTCGAGCCGTCGGCGCGAGTGCCGGACCCCGAGCGCATGATACGCGGCTTCAACCAGGCCGCCGCCACGCTCAACCTGCTGCGCGCCTTCGCCCAGGGCGGATACGCCGACCTGCACAAGGTTCACCAGTGGAATCTGGGCTTCGTCTCGCGCAGCAAGCAGGGCGCGCGTTACGAGGACATGGCGAACCGCATCGACGAGGCGGTGCAGTTCATGGCCGCGTGCGGCATCACCGCGCAATCGACGCCGCAGATCCGCGAGACCGATCTCTACACCTCGCACGAGGCGCTGCTGCTGCCCTACGAGCAGGCGCTGACCCGGATCGACAGCACGACCGGCGACTGGTACGACGTGTCCGCCCATATGCTCTGGATCGGCGACCGCACCCGTCAGCCGGACGGCGCCCATGTCGAGTTCATGCGCGGCGTGAAGAACCCGATCGGCCTGAAGTGCGGGCCGTCGCTCGACCCCGACACGCTGATCCGCCTGATCGACATCCTCAACCCCGAGGACGAGCCGGGACGGTTGACGCTGATCGCCCGCATGGGCGCCGGCAAGGTCGCCGAGGGGCTGCCGCCGCTGGTCCGCCGGGTCAAGCGCGAGGGGCGCACGGTGGTCTGGTCGTGCGACCCGATGCACGGCAACACGGTGAAGTCGTCGACCGGCTACAAGACCCGCCCGTTCGACCAGATCCTCGCCGAGGTGCGCGGATTCTTCGCGGTCCACCAGGCCGAAGGCACCCATCCCGGCGGCGTGCATTTCGAGATGACCGGCGAGGAGGTGACCGAGTGCACCGGCGGCGCCCAGGCGATCACCGACGACGGGCTGTCGCTGCGCTACCACACCGCCTGCGATCCGCGGCTCAACGCCACCCAGGCGTTGGAACTGGCCTTTCTGATCGCCGAGAAGCTGAAGGACGATCGGGCCGACCGCGACCGTGCCCGGCGCAATGCCGCGGCGGAATGATCGGCCGCAGTGCGCCGTCGCGGCGGGCGCGCCGGATCCGGCCGGCCGAGGAGCCTGTCTGAGTAACGCTTATGGGCAGCATCGACCAGGGAGGCGCTTGTGTCAGGAGCGGGCGCGCCGGCGATGCCGGGCGCATCGTGAAGCGTCCGCGACGCCGCGCGCGCGCCTCCTTGGTCGATGCGGACCATAAGCAATACTCGGACAAGCTCCTAGGGAGGCGACGGCGATGAAGCCCACCATCGATGACTTGTCGCGCTGGACCGACAAGTATTTCACCCGGTCGAAGGAGACCATCCGCCGCTTCGGCGACACCGCGGCGACCTATGCGATCTTCATGCGGCGCCCGGTGGTGTCGGCGCCGCGGCTGGCCATCGACTGGCTGCGGCAGGTGGCGGCGGCACGCGGCTTCGACGTCGACATCGACCTGCGCTACCCGGAGGGCAAGTGGGTCGGCGCCGGCGAGCCGCTGTTGTACATGGCCGGCCCGCTGTTCCACCTCGTCGAGACCGAGACGATCTTCCTGCAGAAGGTTGGGCCGCCCTGCGTGGCGGCGTACAACGCCTACACCATGTGCACCGACCTGCCGGATGTCGGCTTCCTGGCGATGGACGCGCGCCACTGCGCCGGGGCGGAGATGGCCGAGATGATGGCCTACGCCGCCAGCGTTGGCTCGGATCGGGCGAAGCGCAAGGTCGACGCCAAGGGTTTCATCGGCAACGCCACCGACGCCACCGCGCACTATTTCGGCCAGGAGCGGGGGCTCGGCACCATGCCCCACGCCCTGATCGGCTATGCCGGTTCCACCGTGCGCGCGGCGGAGATGTTCCACGAGGCGCATCCCGACCTGCCGCTGACCGTGCTGGTCGACTATTTCGGCCAGGAGTTGACCGACAGCCTGGCGGTGTGCCGGCGCTTCCCCGACCTCGCCGCCGACGGCACGTTGGCGGTGCGCATCGACACCCCGGGCGGACGTTACATGGAGGGTCTCGACCCGCCGTCCTCCTACGCGGTGCTCGAGCGGCACGTGCCCTCGGCGGTGCGCGGCTACCGCGACGAGACCGAGCTGCGCTACCTGATCGGCACCGGGGTGTCGGCGGCGGCGATCTATTACCTGCGCGAGCGGCTCGACGACGCCGGCTTCGGCCAGGTGAAGATCGTCGCGTCGAGCGGCTTCAACCCCGCGAAGTGCCGGGTGATGGCGGTCGCCAAGGCGCCGCTCGACGTGGTCGGCACCGGCAGCTACCTGCCGGAGCGCTGGAGCGAGACCTACGCCACCGCCGACGTCGTCGCATATGACGGCAAGCCCATGGTCAAGGCCGGCCGCGAGTTCCTGCTGCGGCACGAATAGCGGCGATTGGGGCCGGAAATTAGAGCACGAATGTCGGTTTTCTGGCGCATCGCATCGCATCACGGTAGGCTCGCATGCGCATGAGGTTGTCGCCGAAACGTGAATTCTCGCAGATGGGAGGCATAGAGCAGATGTACGGGCATGGGTGTTCCAATCGAGGTGTCGTGCCGGCGTGGGTCTTGGCCGCGCTGGTTTCAGTCGCGATCCTGATGCCGGCGGGTCCGTCCCGGGCCGCGGAGGACGTGACAATCGAATGGCTGACCTGGTCGTTCTTCCGGATCACCACGCCTGGTGGAAAGGTCATCCTGACCAACCCCTGGTACACAAATCCAGACAGCAGTATCACTCTTGACGACATTCCGGAGGCGGACATCATCCTGGTGCCGACGGGGCATCCCGACGAGGTTGGCAACGCCCTCGAGGTCGCGGCAAAGACTGGTGCAACAATTGTCGCGTCCCACGAACTCGTTAACCTTGTCTGGAAAGACAAAGGCGCGGGAGTCCGCGCGCCGGTCATATTCGTTGGCATCACCATTCAAACGGATTCAGTC
>JAZFQW010000296.1:0-8511 GCA_036445335.1 Alphaproteobacteria bacterium
TCGCTTCCCGCTGGCGGCGCTGATAGCTGGCCAGCGCGGCCTGTGCCTCCTCGCGCAGGCGCTGCGCCTCTTCGACCTCCTCGCGGATCTTGGCGATCCGCTGGTCCAGCGCGCCCATCATCACCCCCGTGACCGGCTTGATCATCATGATGACGAAGATGATGAACGCGACGACGACCCAGAATTCCGCCTCGTGCAGCCATGCGCTCATGACCCGGCCTCCCGTGCCGCCGCGTCGACCGCCGCTTTGGCGTCGGCTTCGGCGATGGTCACGTCGGCCAACCTGGCGACGATCGCCTGGGCGGTCTCGGCGGCGACATCCGGGATATTGTCCAGCGCCGGTTGCTTCGCCGCGGCGATCCGCGCCTCGGCCGCCGCGGTTTCAGTCGCCAGCTTGCCGGCATAGTCGGCCCGCTGTTCGGCCTCGGCCTCGATGATCCGCTTCGCGGTCTCGCGCTGGATCTTCTGCGCCTCGGCGGCGGCGGCGGCCAACGCCTTCTCGTAGGCGGCCATGGCGACTTCGGCCTCGGCGCGCAGCGACTCGGCCCTCTCCAGGTCCTCGTCGATCTTGGCGCGTCGCGCCTCCAGGGCGTCGCTGATGCGCGGCAGCGCCAGGTTGCGCAGCGCGAAGAAAAACGCCACCAGGATGATCACCAGCCAGAACAGCTGGGTCGCGAACTTCGAGGGATCGAGCTGCGGCAGGCCGACGCCGCCCTCCTCGCCCTCGGCCGCCCATGCCAGCGCCGGCAGGATCAGCGCGCTGCCGACGGCGGCGCCCTGCGCGAGGCGGGTTGCGATGCTGCTCATCCGTGCCAGTCCGGACATTGGTGCTCGCCTGGGCCAGCCGCCGGCGCGCGCGCCCTGCGGCCGGCGCCCGGCGCTCAGGTGAACAGGATCAGGAACGAGATCAGCAGCGCATACAGCGCCACGGCCTCGACCAGGGCGAAGCCCAGCATGCCAAGCGGAAAGATCTGCGGGCGCGTCGCCGGATTGCGGGCGATCGAGGAGATCAACGACGCGAAGATGCTGCCGATCCCGACACCGACCCCCGACAGGCCAATGACCGCCAGTCCCGCGCCAACCATCTTTGCGGCATCAAGTTCCATGGTTTGAGTTCCCTGTTTTGCGGTTCGCTTTAGGAGTCGAGCGCGACCGCGCTCCGACAGTCTCCTAGTGGAGATGGACTGCGTCGTTGAGATACAGGCATGTCAGCACCGTGAAGACGTAGGCCTGCAGGAAGGCGACCAGCAATTCGAACGCCAGCAGGATCACGTCCATCGCGATCGGTGCCAGCCCGCCAATGCCGTAACTGGCGGCGCCCAGGGCGAAGACGAACGACGCGAACACCTTGATCATCGTATGGCCGGCCATCATGTTGGCGAACAGCCGGATCGACAGGCTGACCGGCCGCGACAGATACGAAATGATTTCGATCGGGATCATCAGCGGCAGCATCAGGACCGGCACGCCCGACGGCACGAAGAACATAAGGAAGCGCAGCCCGTGCATCGCGAAGCCGACGCAGGTGACGGCCATGATGACCGTCAACGCCAGCGCGCCGGTGACGATGATGTGGCTAGTGTATGTGAAGCTGAACGGGATCAACCCCACTAGGTTGCCGAACAGGATGAACATGAACAGCGTGAAGATGTACGGAAAGAAGCGCCGGCCGGCGTCGCCGACATTGTCGCGTATCATGCCGGCAATGAACTCGTAGGCCAGCTCGGTCAACACTTGCCAACGCCCCGGCACCAGCACCCGACGCCGCGCCCCCAGCGTCAGGAACAGCGTCGCCAGGATGGTGGCGATCGCCATCCACGCCGCGGAATTGGTGAAGGAAAGATCGACGTTGCCGAGGTGAATCGGGACGATCGTCTTTATTTCAAACTGTTCGAGCGGACCTGCCAAGATCGTCCCGCCTACGCCCTGCCGTTGCCCCCATCCGGGCGCTCGTCTGCGCCCGGCCGCTTGTTCTTATCGGGCCGACCGGCGTCGGCACCGTCGTCGCCATCGCCGTCACGATAGCCGACCGCCAGACCATACCCCATGGCGGTGCGGTAGACATTCAAAATTCCCGCACCGAACCCCAACGTCGCGAACAGGAGGAGCAGCCACGGACGGGTATCCAGCCAATAGTCGAGCAGCCAGCCGATTCCCAGCCCAACGACCAGCCCCGCAACCATATCGACGCCGGCTCGAATGGCGGTTCCGATCCCGCTCGTGGACGCGGTGTCGCCCGAGGATTTGCCCCGATTTCGCCGACCGGCCTTGCGGGGTTCTCGTGCGGCACGAAGCCGGTCGCCCAACTCGTCAAGGGGGGGCGGTTCCCGTTCGTCGCCCATGATACCCCCGAACGGCCCGAACCGTGCCGAAAAGCGCCGGCACATTACTGACCGCCAGAATCCGAGTCAAGGCGCAATGCCGCAGTGCAGAAGGCTTTGCGACGGGTCGGCGGGCCGGTGACTCAGGCCGTCCGGCGCAGCGCCTCGGCCCGCTGCAGGTCGACCGAGACGAGCTGCGACACGCCGCGCTCCGGCATCGTGACGCCGTACAGACGGTCGACCCGCGCCATCGTCATGCGATGGTGGGTGATCACCAGAAAACGGCAGATCTCGTCGCGCGCGAGGTCCTCCAGCAGGCTGCAGAACCGGTCGACGTTGGCGTCATCCAACGGCGCGTCGACCTCGTCGAGGACGCAGATCGGCGCCGGGTTGGTCAGGAACACGGCGAACAGCAGCGCCAGGGCCGTCAGCGCCTGCTCGCCGCCGGACAGCAGCGACAGATGCTGCAGCCGCTTGCCCGGCGGGCTGGCGAAGATCTCCAGGCCGGCGTCCAGCGGGTCGTCGGCCTCGGTCAGCTGCAGATAGGCGCGGCCGCCGCCGTACAGCCGCACGAACAGCGACTGGAAGTGCCCGTTGACGGTGTCGAACGACGCCAGCAGCCGTTCCCGCGCCTCGCGGTTGAGGCTGGCGATACCCTGGCGCAGCCGGCCGATCGCCGCGACCAGGTCGTCGCGCTCGGACAGCATGCCGGCGATCTGCTCGTCCAGTTCGGCCGCCTCGGTCTCGGCGCGCAGATTGACCGGACCCATCGCGTCGCGCTCGCGGCACAGCCGCTCCAACAGCGCCTCGACGGCGCTCGGATCGGACGGCGCCGCGTCGGGCTTGAGCTCGGCGATCGCCAGCGCCCCGTCGGGACCGCATTGCAGCCGTTCGGCGATCCGGTCGCGCACCGAGTCGGCCGCGGTGACCGCCGCCGTCACCGCCGCCTCGGCGCGGACCCGTTCCTCGCGCGCCCCCGCCAGCGCTGCTTCCTCGGCCTTCAGCGACCGGTCGGCCAGGGTCAGCCGCTGCTCGCCGACGGCCAGCGCATCGGCGGCGGCGCGGCGGGCGGCCTCGGCCCCGCCGATCCGGCTCAACAGCGCGTCGCGCTGGGCGGCGATCTCCGCCGGGCGGTCGGCCAGGCGGGCCGCCGCATCGCGCGCTTCGCCGGCGCGGACCTCCAGCTCGCTCAGCCGCTCCTCGGTGCCGGTCGACCGGGTCTGCCACGAGCGCTCTTCGGCGGCGATGGCCGACAGCCGCTCGGTCCGGCCGGCCGCCTCGCGCAGCAAGGTTTCCAGGGCGGTCTGCCGCGCCGCCTGTTCCGACCGCCGCTCGGCCAGCGCCTGACGCCGCACCGCCGCCTCGTCGCGCAGGGCGGTTGTGTCGGATAGCGCCGCCATGGCGGACCGCGCCGCGTCGAGATCCGTGACCGCGTGGTCGCGGTCGTTGGCCAGACCATCGAGGGTCTCGACCACGGCGGCCAACCGCGATTCGCGGGCCGCGGCGTCACGCGCCAGCCCGGCCTGACGGTCGCGGGCGCGGTTGACGTCGGCGAAGGCCGCGTCGACCGCCTTGCGGGCGGCCCGTTCGTGCGCCGTCACCTCGGCGGCGCTCCGCTCCGTCGTCTCGAACGCAGTGCGCGCCACGGCCGCCGCCGTCCGCGCGGCGGCGATCTCGCCGTCCAGTTCGGCCAGGCGGTTGCGCTGGCTGAGTCGCGCCGCCGCCGCGGTCGGTGCGCCTTCGGCGGCGCAATACCCGTCCCAGCGCCAGTGCCCGCCGTCCCGGGTGACCAGTTGCTGGCCCGGCGCAAGGGCCGCCGCCAGCCGCCGGCCGGCGGCCTCGTCGGCGACGACGCCGATGTGCGACAGCCGGCGGGCGAGCGCCGCGGGCGCCGACACCCGGTCGGACAGGCAATCGACACCGGCGGGAAAGGGAGCGGTCTGTTGCAGCTCGGGCAGGGCGCGCCAATGCACCGCCGCCGCCTCGTCCAGCGGCGCCGTCAGATCCTCGCCCAGCGCCGCGCCCAGCGCCATTTCGTAGCCGCTGTCGACCGTCACCGCGTCGATCAGCGGCGGGAACAGGTCACTGTCGCCGGTGTCGAGGATCGCCGCCAGCGCGTCCGCCTCGGCGGTCAGTTTCGCCAGCGCCGCCTCGGCCGGCTGCAGCGTCGCGCGCGCTTCGGCCGATCCCGCCTCGGCCGCCTGCCGCGCCGCCTCGGCATCGCCGGCCGCCGCTGCGCAGCGATCGAACGCGCCCTGGGCCTCGGCCAGCGCGCTGTCGGCCGCCGCGATCTCCGGGCTGTCGGCGATCTCGGCCTGCAACACGGCTTTCTGCCGGGCCGCCTCGTCCAGGCGGCGGCCCAGGGTCGCGTCGCGGCCCTCCAGCGAACCGGTCCGTTCGGCGAGCGACCGGCGCTGCGCCTCGGATTCGGCGATCCGTTCGGTGAGCCGGGCCAGCTCCAGGTCGAGCCGGCCGACCGCCTGGGTGGTCTCGGCAAGCGCCGCGCCGGCTGCATCCCGGGCGTCGGCCTCGCCCTCTCGCGCCGCGGTCAGCTCGAGGCGTTCGCCGTCCAGCCGCGCCAGCGCCTCGCCGGCGTCGGCCGCCAGGGCGCGCTCGCGGTCGATGTCGTCGGCAATCTGCTCCAGCCGCCGTTTGGCGTCGGCGCGCGCCTCCTCGACCCGCCGTTCCTCCGCCTCGAATCCCTCGCGCGCCACGTGCAGCCGCTGCAGCGCCGCCGCCGCCTCGGCCTCGGCCTGGCGCAGCGGCGGCGTGGCGGCCGCCGCATCCGTCTGATCGGTGGTCGCCCGGGCGACCGCCACCGTCTGCTCGCGCACCGCACCCTCGCTGGCGTCGAAGACGGAGCGCGCGGCGCTCAGCCGGTCCTGCGCCGCCAGCCAGCGCAGGTGCAGCAGTGCCGCCTCGGCCTTGCGGATGCGGGCGGACATGTTGCGGTACCGGGCGGCCTGGCGTGCCTGCTTCTTCAGTCCGGCCAGCTGCGCCTCCATGGCGGCGATCACGTCCTCCAGCCGCACCATGTTGCCATCGGCCGCGCGCAGGCGAAGCTCGGCCTCGTGACGGCGGCTGTGCAGGCCGGTGATCCCGGCCGCCTCTTCCAGCAGGGTGCGGCGCTCGGCCGGCTTGGCGCCGATCAGCGCGCCGACTCGCCCCTGGCTGACCAGAGCGGGCGAGTTGGCGCCGGTGCTGTTGTCCTGGAACAGCAGCTGAAGGTCGCGGGCGCGCACCGACCTGCCGTTGACCCGGTAGTCGGATCCGCTGCCGCGTTCGATCCGCCGGCTGACTTCCAGCGCGTCGTGGTCGTTGAACATCGCGGGCGCGGTGCGCGCCGTGTTGTCCAGGTGCAGGGCGACCTCGGCCAGGTTGCGCGCCGGCCGGTCAGCGGTGCCGCCGAAGATCACGTCGTCCATTTCGGCCCCGCGCATGCGCTTGGCGGAGGCCTCGCCCATCACCCAGCGCAGCGCCTCGACCAGATTCGACTTGCCGCAGCCGTTGGGACCGACGATTCCGGTGACGCCCGGCGCGATCAGCAGATCCGTCGAATCGACGAAGGACTTGAACCCGGACAGGCGGAGTTTGGCGAATTGCAAGTCGGTTGGGTTCCCGCTGGGTCTGTCAGTCGGCCGCCAGCCGGTCGATCATGTCGGTGAACTCGTCGATCGGCCGGGCGCCGCTGAAGATCTCGCCATTGAGCACGAAGGTCGGCGTAGAGTTGACGTCGTAGTCCGCCTGGGCGGCCTGGCGCAACTCGATGATCTGATTGGCCAGCGATTCGTTCGCCATGCAGGCCTCGAAGTCGGCCTTGCCGATGCCCGCCAGCAGGCCGATATTGCGGATGGCGTCGATCTTGTCGGCGGCGGCAGACCACTGCCTCTGACTGCTGAACAGCACGCCGATCAGGTTGAAGTACTGCTCGGGCGGCGCGCACCGGGCCATCATGCCGGCGCGCAGGCCCAGACCGTCCAGCGGGAAGTCGCGGAATACCAGGCGCAGGATGCCGGTGTCGATATACTTCTCCTTCAATGCCGGCAGCGTGTCGTTGTGAAACGTGGCGCAGTGCGGACAGGTGAACGAGGCGTATTCGATCATCGTCACCGGGGCATCGTCGGCACCCATCACCTTGTCGAACGCGGTGATCCCGGGATCCCAGCCGTTGCCCGCGGCCTCGGCGGGACCGATCGCGCGCCACAGCACGGCGCCGCCGACGATCGAGCCAGCAGACGATGCCGCCCCTATAATTAGTGTTCTTCGGCGCATGATCGCCTCCTGTCCACTAGATGTTGAATATATGCCGGAGCAGGGGGCGGCTGCAAGGGCAACCACGCGTCGGGCGGCCGCTCGTGTCCCACCGTCAGCGTCCCGTTCGGCGTCGGAACACCGCCTCGCCCAGGCGGGCCAGGCGGCGGCGCAGTTCGGCGTCGTCGACGCCGGACACCGCTTCATCGAGTCCTGCCGCGTCGGTCGGCGTCAGGGCCGATCGCCGTGCCGGGCGCCGGTGCGGCCGCGGCACCTGCACCAGCTTCAGCCGCTCGACCGCACGGTACCCGTAATGGCCGTTGATTCGCTCGAGAATGCGCGGCGTCTCGTGCTGTAGCTCCAGCGCGTCCGCCGGCTCGACCCGCAGGTGCAGCACGCCGCCGTCGCGGCGCCCGCGCGGAAAGTCCAGGCGGTGCGGCAACGCCCGCTCGGCGAGGTCGGGTCCGACGACGTGTGGCCAGTCGTCCAGCAGGGCGCCGAGCGCCGCGTGGCGCCTGCCAAGCGCCTTGCGGGCGATCGGCCGCAGCACGGCGGCCAGCGCGCGCGGCGTGCTCATGGTGCGCGGCGGTCGCGATGGAGGTTTGGCATCGGCGGCCGATCGTCGTAC
Source organism: Alphaproteobacteria bacterium (assembly GCA_036445335.1). Taxonomy (GTDB): domain Bacteria; phylum Pseudomonadota; class Alphaproteobacteria; order DSM-16000; family Inquilinaceae; genus JAZFQW01. Next base: position 7,201 of record JAZFQW010000296.1, read on the forward strand.
ACAGCCGACCGGACCCAGTCGCACGCCATCGGACCATGCCACGACCCGCCGATCAGCCCCATGCCGACAGCGCCGCCCTGGTCGGCGACCTGCTGGCCTGGTACGACCGCCACCGGCGGACCCTGCCGTGGCGGGCGCCGCCGGGCGGGCGGGCGGATCCGTACCGGGTCTGGCTCAGCGAGATCATGCTTCAGCAGACCACGGTGGCGGCGGTCGGCGGCTATTTCCGCGACTTCGTGGCGCGCTGGCCGGGCGTGCGCGACCTCGCCGCCGCCACTCTGGACGATGTCCTGCATGGCTGGGCGGGCCTGGGCTACTACGCGCGGGCGCGCAACCTGCACAGGTGCGCCAGGGCGGTGGTTGAACGCTACGGCGGCCATTTTCCCGAGGATGAAGGCGAATTGCGGCAGCTTCCTGGCATCGGCGCCTACACCGCGGCGGCGATCGCGGCGATCGCCTTCGATCGCCCGGCGGTCGTGGTGGACGGCAATGTCGAGCGCGTGGTGGCCCGGCTGCGCGGCGTGACCGATCCGCTGCCGCCGGCCAAGCCGGCGCTGCGGGCGCTTGCCGCCGGCCTGTCGCCGGCCGAGCGACCCGGCGACCATGCCCAGGCGATGATGGATCTCGGCGCCACGGTGTGCACGCCGCGCCGGCCGAGATGCACGGTCTGCCCGTGGTCGGCGGCGTGCGTCGCGCGGCGCGCCGGGATCGCGGAGTCGCTGCCGGCCAGGCTGGCCAAAGCGGAACGGCCGACCCGGCGCGGCGTCGCCTTCTGGACGCTTGGCCCGGCCGGCCAGGTGCTGTTGCGGCGGCGGCCCGACCGCGGCCTGTTGGGCGGCATGATCGAGGTGCCGTCGAGTCCGTGGCGGGAAGCGGCGGCGCCCGACCTGGCCGCCGTGCTGGCCGACGCGCCGGCGCCGGCGCGCTGGCGCCTGCTGCCCGGCCTGGTGCGGCACACCTTCACCCATTTCCATCTTGAGCTGGCGGTGGCGGCGGGACTGGTCGCCAGACCGGACGGCATCGCCGGCCTGTGGGTGGCGCCCGATGCCATCGGCGACCATGCCCTGCCGACTGTGATGAAGAAGGTGGTGCGCCACGCCCTAGGAGCCTGTCCGAGTAATGCTTATGGGCAGCACCGCGTTTTCAAGGGCTTGGGCTAGGATGGCGTCGCGTGGCGATGCTGGACGCATCGCGAGCGGCGCCAGACGACGTCCCAAGCCCTTGAAAACGTGGCCCCGCGGGTCGACCAGGGAGGCGCGCGCGCGGCGTCGCGGACGCTTGACGATGCGCAAGGCATCGCCGGCGCGCCCG
>JAZFQW010000297.1:0-4529 GCA_036445335.1 Alphaproteobacteria bacterium
CGGCGTGCCGCGACTGGTCGATCCAACGCCTGTCGACCGGAGAACGGCAGCGCCTCGGCCTGGTCCGCGCCCTGCTGCTGCGCCCGCGCGTGCTGTTGCTCGACGAGCCGACGTCGGGCCTCGACGACGCGGCGACGGCGGCGGTCGAGCGGCTGATCGGCGCGAGCCGACGCGACGGCGGCACCGGTGTTGTGTGGTCGACGCACGACGCGGCGCAGGCGCGGCGGATCGCCGGGCGCTGCCTGATCGTCGACCGCGGCAGCATGCGGATCGCGGCGGCATGACCTATATCCCGCTCGACTATCGCGACGTGATGCTGGCCGCCGTGCTGGTGCTGATCAACGGCGCGCTGTCGGTCGCGCTGCAGCTCAAACTGGAACGGCAGCTCGCCGTGGCCGCGGTCCGCATGGTGGTGCAGCTCGTGCTGGTCGGGCTGGTGCTGACCACGCTGTTCGCGCTGGTCTCGCCGTTCTGGACCGCCGCGGCCGCGCTGGCCATGGTGCTGTTTGCCGGGCGCGAGATCATGGCGCGACAGGAACGGCGGCTGACCGGCGCCTGGTCGTACGGCCTGGGCACCAGCTGCATGCTGGTCGCCGCGACCCTGGTCACGCTGTTCGCCCTGACCACCCAGGTGTCGCCGGACCCCTGGTATCATCCGCGCTATGCCCTGCCCCTGCTGGGCATGATCCTGGGCAACACGATGACCGGCATCAGCCTGGGCCTGCACACCCTGACCACCGGCGCGGTGCGCGACCGCGCCGCCGTCGAGGCCAGGCTGAGCCTGGGCGCCACTCGCCGCGAAGCGCTGTTGACGGTCACCCGGTCGGCGCTGCGCAGCGCCCTGATGCCAATCATCAACTCGATGGCGGCGACCGGGCTGGTGGCGCTGCCGGGGATGATGACGGGCCAGATCCTGGCCGGCATCGACCCGGCGCAGGCGGTCCGGTACCAGCTGCTGATCATGTTCCTGATCGCCGGCGGGACCGGCCTGGGCGCGGTCGCCGCGGTGCTGGCCGGCGGCTACCGGCTGACCGACGGCCGCCACCGCCTGCGCCTCGACCGCCTGACCGCGCCACGCGTATAGCGCGGCGCAAACTATTCGATTCTAGTGTGATTCAGCTTCCGAAGTTCGGCACAATCCATGCGCCAAACTTCGGAACCATCACACTACGCGTCGACGTCCTCGCGCAGGATGGCGTACAGCAGGTGGTCCTGCCAGCGTCCGTCGATGCGCAGGAACTCGCGGGCGTGGCCCTCCTGGACGAAGCCGACCCTTTCCAGCAGCTTGACGCTGGCGACGTTGGCCGGAATGCACGCGGCCTCGATCCGGTGCAGGCCGAGCTGGGAGAAGCCGAATGTCACCGCGGCATGGGCCGCTTCGGTCATGTAGCCCCGATTGGCGTGGAGCCGGCCGATCCAATAGCCCAGCGACCCAGTTTGCGCGACGCCGCGGCGCACGTTGGAAATGCCGATGCCGCCCAGCACCGCCTCGTCGGCCTTGTCGACGATCATGAAGTTGTAGCCCTCGTCGCCACGCCATTCGGCGATGTGCCGCCTGAGGCGGCGGACGAACGCGGCGCGCGACAGGGCGTCGGCCGGCCAGCTGGGCTCCCACGGCGTCAGGAATTCGCGGCTTTGCTCGCGCAGGCGGGCCCAGGCCTGCCAGTCGCGCGACTTCGGCGGCCTGAGATAGACGCGCGTCGCGTCGACCCGCACCGGCGGCAGGCCGTTGACCCCGGTCTTCAGAAAGCCGATCACCAGTTCACCATGTCAACGCCGTCGTCATCGCTGTGGGCTAGGAGCCTGTCCGAGTAATGCTTACGGTCCGCATCGACCAGGGACGCGCGAGTGTCAGGAGCGGGCGGGCGGGCGATGCCGTGCGCATCGCCACGCGACGCCATGCTAGCCCAAGCCCTTGAAAACGCGGCGCGGACCATAAGCATTATTCGGACAGGCTCCTAACCGAGCCGTCGGACGATCCGGTCGTAGGATTCGAGGCCGTGGATCGGGCCCAGCGCTGCCAGAGTCGGCGGATGCTGCAACAGCCGCCCGGCGGTCCGGCGCACCGCCGCCGCATCGACCGCGTCGACCGCGTCGACCACCTCGCGCACCGGCACCTGGCGGCCGAAGATCAGCATCTGCTGGCCCAGCTGCTCGCACCGCGCCGAGGTCGATTCCAGCCCCATCAGCAGACTCGCCTTGAGCTGGGCGCGGGCGCGGACGACCTCGTCTTCGGTCGCATCGGCCGTCACCTTGGTGATCTCGTCGCACAAGACCGGGACCAGTTCCGCCGCCTCGCCGCCGCCGGTCCCGGCATAGATGCCGAACAGCCCGACGACCTGGTAGAAGCTGGTGAACGAATAGATCGAATAGACCAGCCCGCGCTTCTCCCGCACCTCCTGGAACAGGCGCGACGACATGCCGCCGCCCAGCAGCGTCGACAGCACCGACTCCACGTAGAAATCCGGCTCGTGAAAGCCGACGCCGGCAAACCCCATCACCAGATGCAGCTGCTCCAGGTCGCGCTTCTCCCGGTACTCGCCGCCCTCATAGCGCGCCGGCTCGGTGGCCGCGCCGTCGACCACAGGCAGCGCCGTGAAGGCGCTTGCCGCCTGATCGACGACCGCCTGGTGGTCGATGTTTCCGGCCGCCGCCAGGACCATCCGCGGGCCGCCGTAGTGGCTGGTCATATAGTCCGCCAGCGTCCCGCGCGGCAGGCCGCCGACGATCTCCGCCGAACCCAGCACCGGCCGACCCAGCGCCTGGTCCGGAAACGCGGTCGCCTGGAAATGGTCGAAGATGATGTCGTCCGGCGTGTCGTGGGCCTGGCCGATCTCCTGCAACACCACGGCGCGCTCGCGCGCCAACTCGTCGGGGTCCAGCACCGAATGCTGCAGGATGTCGGCCAGGACATCGAGCGCCAGGGCGGTGTCCTCCTTCAGCACCTTGGCGTAGTACGCGGTGTTCTCGCGCCCGGTATAGGCGTTGAGATGGCCGCCGACCGCCTCGATCTCCTCGGCGATCGCCAGCGCCGAGCGCCGCTTGGTGCCCTTGAACGCCATGTGCTCCAGCAGGTGGGCGACGCCGTTGATCTCCGGCCGCTCGTTGCGCGTGCCGACATCGACCCAGATGCCCAGCGAGGCGCTCTCGACCGTGTCCATGGCATCGGTGATGACGCGCATGCCGTTGTCGAGGCTGGTCAGCCGCGCCGTCCCGCCCGCCGCGCTCATGCCGCCACCCCCGCGGCGCCGGCGCGCTCGCGCACGAAGTCCTGGACCTTGGCCAAGTCGTTGGGCAGCGCGGTCAGCCGTTCCTCGCGGTCGAACAGGTCGGCGAGATGCGCCGGCAGGCCGGGCCGCACACCAGTCGCCTGTTCCACCGCGTCGGGAAACTTGGCCGGATGGGCGCAGCCGAGCGCCACCACGGCGACGTCCGGATCGGTATCGCAGGCCCGTGCCGCCGCCAGGCCGACCGCGGTGTGCGGGTCGACCAGCCGGCCGGTCGCGCGGTAGGTCTCGGCGATCTCCGCTCGGGTCCCGGCATCGTCGAGCCGGTGGGACTCGAACAGCGCTCGCGCCCGGCCGAGCCGGTCGTCGGTGACCGCGAAGTCGCCGTCGCGGCGGAACGCCTGCATGCAGGCGGCCAGCGCGGACCCGTCGCGGTCCAACAGGTCGAACAGCAGCCGCTCGAAATTGCTGGAGATCTGGATGTCCATCGACGGGCTGATGGTCGGCACCACCGGCCGCGTGCGCATCCGGCCGCTCTTGAAGAACCGATGCAGGATGTCGTTGGTGTTGCAGCCGACGATCAGCCGGTCGATCGGCACGCCCATGGCGCGGGCGCAATAGGCGGCATAGACGTTGCCGAAATTGCCCGTCGGCACGCTGAAGGCGACGCGGCGGTCGGGCGCCCCCAACGCCACCGCGGCGGCGACGTAATAGACGATCTGCGCCATGATACGCGCCCAGTTGATCGAATTGACCGCCGACAGGTTGAGCGCGTCGCGGAAGGGTGCGTCGTTGAACATCGCCTTGACCAGATCCTGGCAGTCGTCGAACGCGCCATCTATGGCGACGTTGTGGACGTTGGCCGCCGGCACGGTGGTCATCTGTCGCCGCTGCACCTCCGACACGCGTCCCTTGGGGTGCAGGATGAAGATGTCGACGGCGTCGCGGTCGCGGCACGCCTCGATCGCCGCCGACCCGGTGTCGCCCGAGGTCGCGCCGACGACCGTCACCCGTTCGCCACGCTGCCCCAGCACGTCGTCGAACAGCCGGCCCAGCAGTTGCAGCGCATAGTCCTTGAACGCGATGGTCGGCCCGTGGAATAGCTCCAGCAGCCACAGCCGCTGGTCGAGCTGCACCAATGGCGCCCGCGCGGCGTGGTCGAAGCCGGCATAGGCGTCGGCGACCAGTCCGCCAAGCCGCGCTGCCGTCGATCCGCCCTGCCCGTCGCCGACGAACGGCGCCATCACCCGCACCGCGACGTCGGCGTACGAGGCGCCACGCAGCGCCCGCAGATCGTCGTCG
>JAZFQW010000298.1:0-4774 GCA_036445335.1 Alphaproteobacteria bacterium
CCGCACTTCTCACACTGGCCACGGTCTGCGCGGCGCGGTCGTGCCGACAGGGCAGTAACGTGCGGGGGCGCGCTGCGGGCCGCCTCGGGCCCGCGGGGTGTCGCGCCCGGGCGGGGGGGCCGCGCCGCCCTGCGGGTCGCGCCCGGGCGGCCCGCCCGCTGCGTCGAACGCCTCGACCGTAGCGTTGCTACGCTCTTCGGCCTTCTCCTGGCGGCTCGGTCCGCCCGGACGCGACGCAGACCGTGGCCAGTGTGAGAAGTGCGGGCTGGCAGGTTCGGCGGGCGTCGTGGCAAGCGCGGCAAGGGCCATCGCCATGGCGGCCGATCCGGCGCCATAGCGGAAATCTATGATATCGACAGCGTCGCGGCATTTCACGCCGCGCGCGATGGACGCCATATTTTCGATATCACCGCGCCGGTGGGAGGGAGGACGGGATGATGCGTTACACGACATACATCGGTCTGTTGATGGCCGCGCTGCTGCTGATCGCGACGCAGCTGGCGGCGGTCGAATACTACGTGGCACCATTGATCCGCCAGCTGGCCGTGGTGTTGACGCTGGGGTTGGAGTAGCGCGTGTGGGGCCATGGCGAGCGGCGGAAAAACGAGGGAACCATGGCCGATCGGAATGATGCCGTCGCGGCGGAGCGGCTCTGGCGCAGGGGAGCGTCTTGTCGCCGCCTCCGGCGGCGCGCCGGTGACTTTGGCGACGGCGCCGCGCAGACCGTGGCCAGTGTGAGAGGTGCGGTTTAGCATGGTGCTGACCGCGGCCTCGCTGATTCTCGCGGCGGTACTGGGGTTCGCGGCACATCGCGCCAGCATCTGCACGGTCAAGGCGGTGGCCGAGGTGCTGACCACCCGGCGCGCCCATATGGTCGCCAGCTTCGCCAAGACGATCTTGTGGATTCTGGCGGTCACGGTCCCGATGGTGTGGCTGCTGCCCGCGGTCGACGGCGCTGGGCAGGCCTGGCCGCTGACGGCGGCGTCCGCCGCGGGCGGCTATCTGTTCGGCGTCGGTGCCGCTCTCAACGGCGGCTGCGCGTTCTCAACATTGAGCAAGCTTTGCGACGGCAGGCTGTCGATGCTGCTGACCCTCATCGGATTCACGCTGGGCATGGCGGGGCACGCCCTGTTGGTCCGCTCGTCGGTGATTGTGCCGCCCACGGCGTTGCCCGCCACGACATACCTCCCCGGTCCGTGGTCGCTGGCGGCACTGGCGATCGTGGAGCTGTGGGTGATGTGGGAAGCGGTCCGGCTGTTGCGCACGCGGCCGGCTGGGCGGCCGTTGGGGCGGCTGGTTCTTGCGGACCGGTACCGGCTGTCGTCTGCGGCAGCGCTGCTGGGCCTCAGCAACGGCGTGCTGTTCGCTCTGCACGGCACGTGGACCTACACGACCGCCATCGACAGCGGCGTCGACCAGCTCCTGCTCGCCGGGCCTGGGCCGGGCGACCTGAAATGGGCGCTGTTCGCAGCGCTGCTGGCCGGCATGCTGGTGTCGTCGTGGCAGCGCGGCAGCTTTCGCCTCGACTGGGGGCCGTCGGCGCGCTGGATCGTGCACCTGCTGGCCGGCGGACTGATGGGCCTCGGCGCCGCGCTGGCACCCGGCGGCAACGAGGCGTTGTTGCTCAACGGCATACCCGGCCTGTCGCCGCACGCCGTGCCGGCGCTGCTGACCGTGCTGGCGGGGATCGCCACGGTACTGGTGGCCGGCCGATGGGTCGGCACGGCGCGGCTGGAGGTGCGGTGCACCGGCGACGTCTGCGGCGACTGACGGTCGCCACGAGCGCGGCCGGGCACTCCGGATCCTTGGTCAGGCTCGGATGAGGGCGACGGGTGGGGATTGAACAAGATCTCCCCCTGCCGAGCCCGTCGAAGCATCCGTCCGCCGACTCACGTCGTCCACTTGAACGTCATCGCCTCGCGGACCAGGGCGCCGACGGCCGGAGAATGGGGCCGGCCGCGCACAGTCACCAAGTTGATCGTGCGCGTGACTTCGGGCTCGATCATCGGCCGGATCACCAGCCCGGGCGCGGTGATGGCGTATTCCGGCATGAAGCCGAAGCCCAGACCGGACAGCACCATGCCCTGGATCCAGTCGTCGCGCTCGCTGCGGTACGGACAGTCGACCTCGACGCCTTGCTGGCGGAAGATATCCCCCACGTGGTCGTAGAACTCGCAACTCGTACGATTGAGATAACGCTCGCCGTGGAGGTCCCCGACCCGAACCGCCGCCATCTTCTCGAACCGGTGGCCGGGCGCCACGGCGATGAAGAAACGCTCGTCGAACAGCCGCATGGCGTGAAATCGATCGTCGATGCCATCCGGCAGGCCGACGATCGCGATGTCGATCTTGCCGTTCGCCAGGTGCTCTACGAGTTGCATGCCGCTGCCGTCGCGCAAGCGGACGTCGATGCCGGGGTTACGGTCCCTGTACCGACTGATCAGGTCCACCAGCATGACGGGCCCGATGGTGCACATGACGCCCAGGGTCAGCGGCGCGTCCTTCAGCGTCGTGAAGTCCTTGGCACGCACCTTCGCGGCCTCGGTGTTGGCGTAGACCTGCTCCAGATAGGGGTGCATCAGGCGGCCGAGGTCGGTCAGATGGCTGCGGTTGCGCTCGCGGTGGAACAGCGGCCCGCCAAGCTCGTCCTCCAGGGACTTGATCGCCCGGGTCAACGAGGGCTGGGCGACGTTGCAGTTCTCCGCCGCGCGGGTGAAGTTCAGCGTGTCGGCCAGCGCCAAGAAATAGCGGATCTGCTGCATCTCCATGGCGGTCGGCACCATAGCATCCGGGTATCGATTGGGTAGACAGTCGATATTTCCGCCGCGCCGGCGGACGGCCCATGTTCAGCATCGGCCCGCGACAGCGCCGCGCAGACCGTGACCAGTGTGAGAAGTGCGAGCTAGGCCGGCGGCGTCCGGCGCGACCTGAGGGAAAACGGCAATGCTGAACCACTCCACGGCCACCGCGGCGCGGCCAAATTCCGCGCTGGCCGATCGGACCGCGATCGTGACCGGTTCGACCAGCGGCATCGGACTCGCCATTGCCACGGCAGTGGCGGGCGCGGGCGCCAATGTCGTGCTCAACGGCCTTGGCGATGGCGACGAGATCGAGGAGACCCGCACCGGCCTGGCGCGCGACACGGGCGTGCGGGTAAGCTATTCTGGCGCCGATATGACGCGGCCGCACGAGATCGAGGCGATGGTGCGCGAAGCGGTCAGGACCTTCGGGTCCGCCGACATCCTGGTCAACAACGCCGGCATCCAGCACGTGGCGCCGCTGGAGGACTTTCCGGCCGACCGGTGGGATGCGATCCTGGCGATCAACCTGTCGTCGGCGTTCCACGCCACCCGCGCCGCGCTGCCGCACATGCGCGCCAACGGCTGGGGCCGCATCGTCAACGTCGCCTCGGCGCACGGCCTGGTCGGCTCGCCGTTCAAGTCGGCCTATGTCGCGGCCAAGCACGGCATGGTCGGGTTGACCAAGGTGACCGCGCTGGAGACCGCCGAGGACGGCATCACCTGCAACGCGATCTGCCCCGGCTATGTCCGCACGCCCCTAGTCGAGCGGCAGATCGACGACCAGGCCCGGACCCACGGCGTCACGCGCGACGCGGTGGTGCGCGACGTGCTGCTGGCGAACCAGCCGAACAAGCGCTTCGTGGAGACCACCGACCTGGGCGCATTGGCGGTTTTCCTGTGCAGCGACTCCGCGGCGGCAGTCACCGGCACAGCGATGCCGATCGACGGCGGCTGGACGGCGCATTGACCATGGCGGCGTCGGGCAGGACGCGTGGCGCCAAGGCCAAGCCGGACGACGCCGCGACCGGGCCGGTCGGCGTCAGGACGCTCAACCTGGCGCTCCAGGGCGGCGGCGCCCACGGCGCCTTCACCTGGGGTGTGCTCGACCGGCTGCTGGAAGACCCGCGCATCCGCATCGAGGGCATCAGCGGCACAAGCGCCGGCGCCATGAACGGCGCCATGCTGGTGCAGGGGTTCGAAGACGGCGGGGCGGACGGCGCGCGGGCGGCGCTGGATGCGTTCTGGCGGCGGATCGGCGAGGCCGGCCAACTGGCGCCGGTGCAGCGGACGCCGTTCGACGCGCTGTTCGGTGACCGCTGGAACCTCGACAGCTCGCCCGCCTATCTGTGGTTTGACGCGTGGTCCCGGGTGCTGTCGCCGTACCAGTTCAACCCGCTCAACCTCAACCCGCTGCGCGACGTGCTGGCGGCGTCGGTCGACCCCGGGCGGCTGGCGGAATGCCAGGCAGTCAAGCTCTACGTATCGGCCACCAACGTGCGGTCCGGCAAGATCAAGGTGTTCGAGCGCGGCGAGGTGACGGTCGACGCGTTGCTGGCCTCGGCCTGCCTGCCGTTCGTGTTCCAGGCGGTCGAGGTCGACGGCGAGGCCTACTGGGACGGCGGCTATATGGGCAACCCGGCGCTGTTCCCGCTGATCTACGGCTGTCGCAGCCCCGACATCGCCATCGTCCAGATCAATCCGCTGACCCGCGACGAGGTGCCGACGACGGCGTCGGACATCGCCGACCGGGTCAACGAGATCAGCTTCAACTCCACGCTGATGCGCGAGATGCGGGCGATCGCCTTCGTCCGCAAGCTGATCGACGACGAGGGTCTGGCCCGGTCGAAATACAAGCGGCTGAACATTCACATGATCGGTGCCGAGTCGGAGATGAAGGGCTTGGGCGTGTCGAGCAAGGTGAACGTCGACTGGGCCTTCCTGACCCACCTGAAGCGGATCGGCCGCGACACCGC
>JAZFQW010000299.1:0-6360 GCA_036445335.1 Alphaproteobacteria bacterium
TCAATGCCGGCCTCAGCGAGCCCGCCTATGCGGTGCTGCGCGACCTGGCCGCGGTCACCGGGCTGGGCAACAACTACGTGCTGACGGTGATCCTGGAGAACGCCGACACTGTGATCGACCGGCCGGCCCTCCTGCGCGCCGCCGAGGCGCTGAAGCGGGCGCACCGCAAGCCCGGCAAGCGACCATGACACGGCTACTGTTCATCGTCCCGCTGCTGGTCTTCGCCGGACTGGCTGGCTGGATCGCGGTGCCACTGCTGAGCGGCAGTGACCCGCGCGCCCTGCCATCCACGCTGATCGACCGGCCGGCGCCCGAGTTTGCGCTGCCGGCGTTGCCGGGCGATCCCGCCGGACTCGCGCTCGCCGACCTCCGCGGCGAGGTCGTGCTGGTCAATTTCTTCGCCAGCTGGTGCGTGCCCTGCCTGGCCGAGCATCCGCTGCTGACGCGACTGTCGCGCGAACAGGGCATCCGGCTGTACGGCGTCAACTACAAGGACGAGGCCGACGACGCGCGGTCCTGGCTGGATCGCCACGGCAACCCCTACGACCGGATCGGCGCCGACCGCGACGGCCGGGTGGCGATCGACTGGGGCGTGTACGGCGTGCCGGAGACCTTCGTCGTCGACGCCGCCGGGCGCATCCGATTTCGCCACGCCGGGCCGCTGACCCCGGCGCAGGTCGAGACCGTACTGCTGCCGCTGATCGAGGCCCTGCGGCGATGACCGGCTGGACCCGTTTGCTGGCCGCCGCACTGGTGGTCCTGGCTCTGGTGGCGCCGGCCGCAGCGGTCGAGCCCGACGAGCGGCTGAACGACCCGGCGTTGGAGGCACGCGCCCGCGACCTGTCCAAGGGGTTGCGCTGCCTGGTGTGCCAAAACCAGTCGATCGACGACAGCAACGCGCCGCTGGCGCGCGACCTGCGGCTGCTGGTGCGCGAGCGGCTGGTCGCCGGCGACAGCGACGCCGAGGTGAGGGCCTTCGTGACCGATCGCTACGGCGACTATGTGCTGCTGCGCCCGCCGCTTCAGCCGAATACCTACCTGCTGTGGTTCGCGCCGCCGGCAGTGCTGCTGATCGGCGTCGCCGCCATCGCGCTATTCCTGGCGCGCCGGCGCCGCGGCGGCGAGCCCGACCCGCTGACCGCGGACGAGCGCCGGCGGGTCGACGCACTGTTGGGCCGGGCGCCGGACGCCGAGGCGGCGCCGCGGAACGGCGGCCGATGACGTTGTGGATCGCCGCGGCGCTGCTGACCGTCGGCGCGGTCATGCTATTGCTGGTGCCACTGGTCCGGCGCCACGGGGCCGGTCGCGACCGCGCCGACTACGACCTTCGGGTCTACGAAGACCAGCTTGCCGAGGTGGGGCGCGACCTAAGCCGCGGCCTGATCGACCAGACTCAGGCCGGCGCCGCGCGCACCGAGATTTCGCGCCGCATCCTTGCCCTGTCGACGCCGGACGGGGCGCCGGCCCCGCCGCACTCCGGCGGGCGCGCGCTCGCCCTGGCGCTGGCGGTCCTGGTTCCGGTCGCGGCCCTGGCGATCTATCTGCCGAGCGGTCGCCCCGACCTGCCGGGACAGCCCTTCGCCCAGCGCGACTCCACCGACCGGGCGGACCGCCAGGAGATGGTGGCGGCCGCCGAGGCCCTGCGGCGGCAGATCGACGCGGCGCCCGCCGACCCGGTCGCCTGGGTCGAGCTGGCGGGACGCTTTCAGGCGCTGGGACGGGCCCGCGAGGCGGCGGACGCCTATGCCCGCGCGGTCGGCCTGACCGGCGGCGACCCGTTGCTGACCGGCCTGTATGCCGAGGCGCTGGTCGAGGCCGGCAACGGCATGGTCACCGAGCAGGCGCGGCTGGCCTTTGACGCGGTGCTGGCGGCGCTGCCTGGCGATCCGCGCGCCCGCTACTACCTTGCATTGGGACGCGCCCAGGCCGGCGACGACCTCGGCGCCTTGGCGCAATGGCAGGCGCTCGCCGCCGACAGCCCGGCGGACGCCTCGTGGCAGCCGGTGGTGCGCCAGCAGATCGTGCGCACCGCCGAACGGCTCGGGCTCGATCCGGCGGCGCAGTTGCCGGAGCCGCGACCCGCCCGCGCGGCGTCGGGCGCCGACCGGGCCGGCCTCGGCGCCGCCGCAGCGATGACCGACGACGAGGGCGCGGCGATGGTCCGCGGCATGGTCGACGGGCTGGCCGACCGGCTGGAGCGCGAACCGGACGATCTGGAAGGCTGGCTGCGACTGGCCGACTCCTACCAGGTGCTCGACGAGCCCGACCGGGCGGCCGACGCGATGGCGCGGGCGGCGGCGCTGGCGCCCGAGGATTCCGGTGTGTTGACCGCCTACAGCGACGCGCTGTTGCAGACCACCGCCGGCCAGACCCTGTCGGCGGACTTCATGGCGGTCATGGAGCGGCTGCTGGAGCTCGACGGCGACAACATCAAGGCGCTGTGGTTTCTGGGCGTCCGTGCCCTGGCCGACAGTCGGCCGCGGGACGCCGAGGCGTTGTGGCAACGCCTGCTGGCGCAGCTCGAGCCGGGCACGCCGGAATACGACGCCGTCCGCGATCGCCTGGACTCGCTGACCCCGGTCGAGGGCGGTTGACCGGCAGCAGGATTGCGGGTGACAGGACCGCCGGAGCCATTAGGATACCGGCAGACCGTCCAATCGGGACACCGCCATGGCGATGACGAGCACCGACTCCACTGCCGCCGGCAACGGCGAGACCGCGGCCATCGTGGTGGAGGACCTGCACAAGCGGTTCGGCGACCTGGAGGTGCTGAATGGGGTGTCGCTGACGGCGCACCAGGGCGACGTGATCTCGATAATCGGGTCGTCGGGCTCGGGCAAGAGCACCTTCCTGCGCTGCATCAACCTGCTGGAGACGCCCGACAACGGCCGCGTCTGGGTCAACGGCGAGCTGATCCGCATGCGCCGGCTCAAGGGCGGCGGCGCCACCCCGGAAGACCGCCGCCAGGTCGACCGCATCCGCGCCAGCCTGGGCATGGTGTTCCAGAGCTTCAATCTGTGGAGCCATCTGACGGTGCTGGAGAACGTCATCGAGGCGCCGGTGCACGTGGCTAAGGTGCCCAGGGCCGAGGCGGTCGACCAAGCCATGGCGCTGCTGGCCAAGGTCGGCATCGCCGAAAAGCGCGAGCACTATCCGAGCCACCTGTCCGGCGGCCAGCAACAGCGCGCGGCGATCGCTCGCGCCCTGGCCATGCGGCCGCGGGTGATGCTGTTCGACGAGCCGACCTCGGCGCTCGACCCCGAGCTGGTCGGCGAGGTGCTGCGGGTGATCCGCCAGCTGGCGGAGGAAGGCAACACCATGCTGCTGGTCACCCACGAGATGCGCTTCGCCCGTGAGGTGTCGTCGCAGGTGCTGTTCCTGCACCAGGGCGGGATCGAGGAGTCCGGCCCGCCGGCGCAGGTGTTCGACAACCCGCAATCGGAGCGCTGCCGCCAGTTCCTGGCGACGAATTTCTGATAGCGGCGAATGAATTCAGGCTCCGAACCGATCGATCGCTGCCGCCGAAATTGCACGCCCCTCACCTTCCCACTGCTTCGCCGCGGGCCCCTTCCTCTCCCGCAAGGGGAGAGGAGATTCCCGGCTGACTCGCCGAAAAGTCCCTCTCCCCTTGCGGGAGAGGGAGGGACCCCGCGGCGCATCCGTGGGAGGGTGAGGGGGTGCCGCCGCCGCCGTCATTGGCCGAGACTACTTCAAATCCCATAGACCCCGAGGGCCGCCGACGCCGGCTTCAGCGCTGGCGCCTGAACTGCTTGCCCAGGGTCAGGCCCTGGTGCTGGTAGTTCGAGCCGATGCCGCGCCCGTACAGCTTGTCGGGAACCGCAGTCAGACGCTCGTAGACCAGGCGGCCGACCACCTGCTGGTCCTCGATCAGGAACGGCACCTCGTGGGAGCGCACCTCAAGGACCGCACGGGTGCCGTGGCCGCCGGTATCGTGATGGCCGAAGCCGGGATCGAAGAACCCGGCGTAATGCACGCGGAATTCGCCGACCGTGGTGTCGTAGGCCATCATCTCCGCCGCGTGGTCGACGGGCACCATCACCGCCTCGCGCGACGCCAGGATGTAGAAGTCGTCCGGGTCGAGCACGATGCCGCCGCCGGACCGGGCGTAGACTGGCTCCCAGAACGCCCGCGGCTCGTAATAGTCGAGCTTCTCCAGGTCGATCAGGCTGGCGTGGTTGCGCGCCTTGTAGCCGATCAGGCCGGTTGCCGGATCGCCCCGCACGTCGACGGTGAAAGTCAGGCCGCGGTCGATGTTGGCCTGCGCCGCGCCGGCGCCGACCAGCGCCACTTGGCCGTGCAGCCGCCTGAGCGCGGCATCGCTGAACGGCGGCGAGCCACGCCTGATCCTGAGCTGCACCAGCCGGGTGCCGCGGCACACCCGCACGGTGAAGCTGCGCGGCGAGATCTCGGCGTAGAGCGGCCCCTTGTATTGCTCGCGCACGCGGTCGAACTCGGTCGCGTGATCGGTGATCACCCGGGCGAATATGTCCAGCCGGCCGGTCGAGCTCTTCGGGTTGGCAGCCGCCGACGTCCGCTTGCGGAAGGCGATGCTTTCTTGCAGCGGCACGATGTACACGCCGCCGCGTTCGAGCACCGCGTCGCCGGCCAGGTCGAGGTCGTACATGGCGACCGACCGGATCTTGTCCATCACCGTCGCGTTACGACCCGGCAGGAAGCTCGCCGGCACCCGGTACGCCACCCGCCCCAGCCTGAGGTCGAGGCTGGCGGGCTGGATCTGGTCCTCCATGATCGGGTCGGGCGCCAGGACCTCGCGGCCGTGGATCGCTTCGCGGATCGCCTGCGACGGCAATATGCCGGTGGAGTGATCGGCCACCGGGGACGGGACCGGGGCGATGTCGGGGAACAGAGTCTCGTACGCCGCGTCGGCCATCGGATCTGTGACTCCTCGGTCCTCTCGTCGCCGGATGAATTCACGGCCGCCGCCAATCCGCCGCTCCGGCCGGCATCGGTTGCTCGATCGACCGAAGTGGCCACCGACAGCCGCGCAAATTTATCAGATTTTTGTTTATTTACAACACGTTAGCGCCGAATTTGTTGGGCAAGTCATCAACCGGATACTCCACAGCGACGGGCGCCCCAAGTCGTTGAGGCGCGGCGCCTTTCGGAATTACTCCCGGGTTTCACACGACCGTCGCGCCTGGCGGTGTGGGAAAATCGGCGCCGGCGGTGAATTGGTAAACGACTTGACCGGGGCGGCAAATCCGGCCGAAATGCGGTCATCAGGCCATCAACCAACGGGCCAACGGAAATAAACGGGAGGAAATGGTGAAAAAATGGGTTTGTCTGGCCGGCGGCGCCGCGATGGCGCTGGCAGCCTATTCGGCGCAGGCGCAGGACGTCGTGAGGATCGGCACCGAGGGCGCCTACCCGCCATGGAACTACATGGAAACCGACGGCGAGCTGGCCGGTTTCGAGATCGATCTGGCCAACGCCATGTGCGAGAAGATGGGCGCCACCTGCGAGTTCGTGGCGCAGGACTGGGACGGCATCATCCCGGCGCTGATGAACGGCCGCTACGACGCCATCATGGCCGGCATGTCGATCACCGAAGAGCGCCGCGAGCGGATCAGCTTCAGCACCGGCTATGTGGCCGAGCCGGCCTATTTCCTGGCGGCCAATTCCTCGCCGCTGCAGGAGGTCACGACCGTCGACGAGTTGAAAGTGGCGATCGAAGGCATGGTGGTCGGCGTCCAAACCGCGACGACGCACCAGAACTTCGTCGATCAGGAGCTAGGCGACACGGTCGAGCCCAGGCTCTACGACACCCAAGAGAACATGGAGCTCGATCTCGCCAGCGGCCGCATTGACGCTGCGCTGGCGGATTTTGCCGCCTGGAAAGCATTCATGGAGAAGCCCGACGGCGCCGGGTTTGATGTCCTTGGCCCAGGTCTGGGCGCGCCCGAGTTCCCGGTGTTCGGCGAAGGCGTTGGCGTCGGCCTGCGCAAGGACGATACCGAGCTGTTGGAGCGGATCAACGCGGCCCTGGCCGAGCTGAAGGCCGACGGCACGATGACCGTGCTGTCGAACGAGTATTTCGGCTACGACATCACGATGTTCTGACCGTGGTGCCGAAAACCGGTTGGTTTAAACGCTGACGGACGGCCGCTCGCGCATGCGGGCGGCCGTTCGCCGTTGAAGGGCGGCGCATGTTGCAGACCTTTGCCTTCGGCGATACCGGCTGGGGCGACGAGATCCTGTTCGGCGCCGGGATGACGGTGGTGGTCGCGGTGCTGTCCTATCTGATCGGGATCGTCATCGGGACGGCCGGCGCCGGCGCCAAGCTGTCGCACAGCGTGGTGCTGCGCGGCGCCGCCGACA
>JAZFQW010000300.1:0-2896 GCA_036445335.1 Alphaproteobacteria bacterium
TCTCAAGGTTGACGCGGTATCGGCGCCCGGCCTCGGTGTAGACGCCCCACACCCCGTCTGACCGGCCGATGTGAAGCATCGTCGCCGCCTTGCCGTTGACCTCGATCGTGCGCGACTCCGCACGCAATACGATCGGCGCATCCTCGGCGCGGCCTACACTCGACGCCGCGGCTGGCGCCAGCACCGCACCCGCCGTCGTGGCAAGGAATTCGCGGCGCGTGAACTTTGTCATCGTTGGTTCCCCAATATCGCACCCCCCAGTCTTGGCAACAGATCAAAGCATTCGACGAGCATTCCCCGGATGGTTCGACCCAGCCCGCACTTCTCACACTGGCCACGGTCTGCGTCGCGTCCAGGCGGTCCGAGCCGCCAGGATAAGGCCGAAGAGCGTAGCCGCGCTACGGTCAAGGCGTTCGACGCCGCGGGCGGGCCGCCTGGGCGCGACCCGGAGAGCGGCGCTGTCGCGCCGACGGGGCGTCACCTGCGGACCGCCCCAGCACCCTATCGACATGATGCGGTCTGGCCGTCGTGCTGGGCGATGGCCAGCCACCTGCGCACCGCCCTCGTCCTCGACGCGCTCGACATGCCGCTCGGTCAGCGCCCAACAAACGACTTCATCCAAGCCCTGACAATAGAAATTCTCGCAGCACTGCCGCACTATTTTGCTCCGGATCCCTTGCCGCAAACACGAAGGTCACCCGTTCGCGAGCACACAGATTCATTAGCTCATCGACCGTTGCGACATTTTCCAGCAGCTCTCCGCGGTAGCGCCTGCGAAATTCCGCCCATCGTTCAGGACGATGTCCGAACCAAGTCCGTAGCTGCGGTGTCGGGGCAACGTCTTTCATCCAATGATCGATCGCGGCAGCAGGCTTGGAAAGGCCCCTTGGCCACAACCGCTCGACAAGAATGCGCAAACCATCTTCATCAGAGGGTGCCTCGTAGGCACGCTTCAAACCAATTCTTAGTGACGACATGACAGGACCGTGTAATTGGTTGAGGGACTTGTGCCCCAAAGAACTTCTTCGAATTCACGCACGTCATCTGGACTCGATATCAAGTATGGCGACCATGGAGGGGTGAAACCTACAATAGTGATCCCTGAGCATATCTTCCGGTATGATGATTTCCCATTCACCGCTCGCCTCTATAGCGCCCGATTCCCAGCTATCAACTTTTGACGTGGCTGCTCGCGGTCACCAGGTCGATGTTCGCGCCCGCAACCGCTTGACCGCCCCGGCGAACACCGCCTCGAACATTTCCGGGGTCAGGCGGCCGGTGTTGGTGTTGTAGCGGGAGCAGTGGTAGCTGTCGGCCAGGGCGCGGCCATGCGGCAGCTCGTGGACGGCGCCGTGGGCGAAGGGGTGGGGGGACTGTTTGAGGCCCAGCGCGGCGAGGACGGCGCGGTGGGCGACGGTGCCCAGGGCGACGACCAGTTTCAGGTGCGGCATCGCGGCCAGCTCGGCGGTCAGGAACGGGCGGCAGGCGGCGATCTCGGTCCCGACCGGCTTGTTCTCCGGCGGCACGCAGCGCACCGCGTTGGTGATGCGGCAGCCGATCAGGCACAGGCCGTCGTCCGGGCTTGCGCCGTAGCGGCCCTCGGCCAGCCCGACCTTCAGCAGGGTGCCGTACAGCAGGTCGCCGGCGTAGTCGCCGGTGAACGGGCGGCCGGTGCGGTTGGCGCCGCGCAGCCCGGGCGCCAGCCCGACCACCAACAGCGGCGCGTCGACCGACCCGAACGACGGCACCGGCGCATTGAAGAAGTCGCGCAGCGCTTGCCGGTTGGCCGCGCGAAAGCCGGCCAGCCGCGGGCACAGCGGGCAGTCGCGGCCGGGCTGCGCCGGGGCCGGCGGCGCGGTCACGCGGTCCGGTAGTAGGCCGGGTCGCGCTCGTCGTCGCCTTCGTCGTCGCCCTCGTCGTCGCCCTCGTCGTCGCCATCATTGGCGTCGGCGTAGCTCTCGGTGTTCCGCGCCGGCGGGGCGCTGCGCTGGATGTGCGGCGCCAGCTCTAACAGCTCGATGAAGTTGTCCGCGGTGCGGCGCAGATCGTCGGCGACCATCGGCGGCTGCGCCTTGATGGTGCTGACTACGGTCACCCGCACGCCCTTGCGCTGGACCGCCTCGACCAGCCGGCGGAAGTCGCCGTCGCCGGAGAACAGCAGGATGTGGTCGACCTTGTCGGCCATCTCCAGGGCGTCGATCGCCAGATCGATGTCGACGCTGCCCTTGGCCTTTCGCCGGCCATGGGAATCGCTGAACTCCTTGATCGGCTTGGTCACCATCGAATAGCCGTTGTAGTCGAGCCAGTCGATCAGCGGCCGGATCGGAGAATACTCCTGGTCCTCGATCAGCATGGTGTAGTAGAAGGCGCGAATCAGCCGCCCCTTCTTTGCGAACAGATCCAGCAGCCTCTTGTAGTCGATGTCGAAACCGAGCGAGCGGGCCGCCGCATAAAGATTGGCGCCGTCAATGAATAGAGCCAATCGCTCTTCTTTGTAGAAAATCATTACCTATCTTTCGGTATCGGACAAAAAACTGTCCATGGTTGTTGAAACGGCCTAGACCCTTCGCGTGCCCAGGTCAATCACATCTTGGCTATTGATATATGTGTCGGGCGGCGAAGAATCAAATCGCCGCCGCCGGGGGACGGGGATAGCGGGGGCGCTGCTAGCCCGCACCTCTCACACTGGCCACGGCTGCGTCGCGTCCGGGCGGTCCGAGCCGCCAGGAGAAGGTCGAAGAGCGTAGCAACGCTACGGTCGAGGCGTTCGACGCCGCGGGCGGGCCGCCCGGACGCGACCCGCAGGGCGGCGCTGTCGCGCCGACAGGGGGGCGTCACGCCGCTTGCCCGATGCGATGGCATCGCGCCGCGCGGCGTTCCTGCCCTGTCGGCGCGA
>JAZFQW010000301.1:0-8696 GCA_036445335.1 Alphaproteobacteria bacterium
CCGACGACTTCTACGAGCACGACGCGCGACAGCATGCGCTGATCGGCCAGCGGTGGGGGCGGACCTACCGGCTGGGCGCCGCCGTTCGGGTTCGGCTGATGGAGGCCGATCCACTGACCGGGGGAACGATTTTTCGGCTCTTGGACGACGATGCCGGGGCTGATCCGCCGTGGCTGCCAAGGCCCGGCCACCCGGTCCGCAGGTCCGACCCGCGCGGCGGCAGGCGGCCGGCCGCGCGCGCGAGAAAGCGATCGCCCGGCCGGAAATGAGCGACGTCAACACTGAGTAAACCATCACCGTGCCATGATTTCGCCGCCGCACGGTTTAATCTCTCGCGACAGGTTGGCCGTGGCGCGTTAAAACCTGCGAGTGTGGGTGCGTGGCTCCGCGCGGCGAGCGTGTCCCATTGCTGCATGCGGATACGGAGCCGGATGGATCAGGATTTCATGACCAGGGTGAAGCTCGGACTCGTCGGCTCCGCCATAAGCACGCTCGCGTTGGCGGCATGCGCCGTGGCGACGCCGTCTTTGATCGTGGTCAACGACAACGACAGGCTGGTCGGCTCGGTCTTCCGGGTCGGCTACCACCGGATCTCCGAAGTCTATCTGCAGCAAGTCGATCTGGGCGACATTACCGTCGACGGCCTGTCCGGCCTTTCCACCATCGATGCAGACGTCGCGGCGACACGGCACGGCGATACGATACAGCTGGTTGCCGGCGGCACGGTGATCGGCGAGTTCGACGCGCCGGCGCCGCGCGATGCGCATGGCTGGGCCGACGTCACCCTGGCGGCGATCGCCGATGCGCGGGCCGCCTCGCCGACGCTCGACGCGGCATCGCCGGAGGAGATCTACGAGGCGGTGTTCGTCGCGATCACCGGCGATCTCGACGATTATTCGCGCTATGTCAATGCCGAGCACGCCCGGCAGGAGCGCGCCTACCGCGACGGCTATGGCGGCATCGGACTGCTGCTGGAATACGACGAATCCGGCCGCGCCCTGGTGCAGGAGGTGTTCGCCGACGGGCCAGCATTCCGCGCCGGAATCACCAACGGCGAATTCATCGTCGGGGTCGACGGCGAAGACATCATCGACTGGACATTGGAGACCCTTGGGTCGCGCCTGCGCGGCCCGACCGGCACCGACGTCACCGTGACCCTGGTCGACGCCGGCGGTGGCACCCGGGTCTTGCGGCTGCGGCGCGAACGGGTCATCCCGCATGTCGTGACCTCGCGGTTCGAGGACGGTATCGTCATCGTCCGGGTGTCGCGGTTCAACGCCGGCACAGCCCGGCAGCTCGACGAGGCCGTCGCGGCGGTGCTGGACGAGCACGGTCAGGAGGCGCGCGGGTTCATCCTGGACCTGCGCGGCAACCCCGGCGGCCTGTTGGGTCAGTCGGTGTCGGTGGCGGACCGATTCATCACGCGCGGGCAGATCATCTCGACCCGCGGGCGCCACCCCGACAGCCTGCAATATTACGAGGCGGACTCCGACGATCTGGCGCACGGACTGCCGATGGCGGTGCTGGTCGACGGCCGCTCGGCCTCGGGCGCGGAGGTCGTCGCTGCGGCTATGCAGGACAGCGGCCGGGCGATCATCGTCGGCACGACGTCGTTCGGCAAAGGCAGCGTCCAGACGGTGACCCGCCTGCCCAACGACGGCGAGTTGTTCCTGACCTGGAGCCGGATCTACGCGCCGTCCGGGTACACCCTGCACCGCCAGGGCGTGCTGCCGACGATCTGTACCAGCGGCTCGGTTGAGGACCCGGAACTGCTGATCGCGCAGTTCCGTTCCGGCCAGTTGGACGTCCCGGCGACCCTGGCGCCATGGCGCCTGGCGGCGCCCGAGGACGAGGCGGCGCTGACACTACTGCGCGAAAGCTGTCCGTGGCAGCGGCAAGACGAGGACATCGACGTCATGGTCGCCAAGCGCGTCCTGACCGACGAAGCGCTGTACAGCCAAGCGCTGGAGGCCTCGGTGCAGCCGGCGTTGGCGGCAGCGTCGGGCTCAACTCTAGCCCGCTCCCGCGACGCCGGGAGCCCTTGACAGCGCAGCCGAGACTTGTACTGTGCGCCGCCGGACCGGCGGCTGATTTACGGCCCCGCCGGCCGCGATACGGGAATTGACGCGATGGCGAAACCGAGCACGCTGAAGATCCGGATGAACAGCACCGCCGACACCGGATTCTTCTATGTCACCAAGAAGAACCCGAAGACCAAGACTGAAAAGCTCACTCTGCGCAAATACGACCCGGTCGCGCGCCGGCACGTCGAATTCAAGGAAGGGAAGATCAAATAGCCGTCACGCCACCCGCCGGCGCCAAATAGTAAGGCCGCGGCGACCGCGGCCTTTCGTGTGTTCGGGCGCGGGACACGTGGCACGCGCGTGCGGATGATCCGATGCGATACTCGACCTTATTCGGGATATTAAAAATATAGAGTGATGCGGCGATAAGGAATACGTGATTTCGCGTATTACGGCGCGCCGACGGCGGCCAGGATGTCGGGCGGCAGTTCGGCCATGCCCTCGGCGGCGACGCGATTGCGGCCCTTGCGCTTGGCCTCGTACAGGCATTCGTCGGCGCGCCTGATCAGCGCGTCCGGCGACTCGGTCGGATCCTCGGTGGTCGACACGCCCAGGCTGATGGTCACCGCGACGTCGCCTGCCGGGTCGGCAACCGTGAACGGCTCGCTGGCGATCCGGTGGCGCAGCCGCTCGGCCACGATCGCCGCCTCCTCGACCGTGGCGTCGGGCATGATGATGACGAACTCCTCGCCGCCGATGCGCGCCACCATGTCGAAGTTTCGCAGATTGCGCCCGACCCTGGTGGCCATCTCACGCAGCACGTCGTCGCCGACCGCGTGGCCGTGGCTGTCGTTGATATTCTTGAAGAAGTCGATGTCGAACAGGATTGCCGCGACCGGTTTGCGGGTCTCGCCGATGCGCGTGATGGTCCGACTGAGGTGGGCGTTCAGATAGCGTCGGTTGAACAGGCCGGTCAGGCTGTCGGTCAAGGCCATCGACAAGCTGTGCTCGTAGTTTTGGCGCAGCCGGTCCTGGTAACGCTTGCGCCGGATCTGCGTGCGCACCCGGGCAAGCAGTTCGTTGCGGTCGATCGGCTTGACCAGATAGTCGTTGGCGCCCAGTTCCAGACCCTTCGCGATGCGCTTCAGATCGCCATCATCGGCCAGCAGCAGGATCGGCTGCTGGCGGGTGCGTTCGTTGCTGCGGATCTGCGAACACAGCCGCAGCGAGTCCTCCCGGGCCAGATGCAGGCTGATCACCACCAACTCGAAATCGCTGGACAGGGCCTGCTCCACCGCCTCCTTGCAGGTCGCGGTGGTACACAGTTCGGAACACTGATCCTGCAGGATCTCGACGATCTTGGCGACCTCGACCTGACTGTCCTCGACCACCAGAACCCGCGCCACCTCGGCCGATTCGTCGAGTTCGCTCGCGGGCGACGACAACACGCCCAACTCGCCCGAGGTGGTCTCGCGCTGGCGCCACTCGTCCATCATCATCTTCAGGCGGACCAACGACCGCACCCGCGCGAACAGCGCGATGTCGTTGACCGGTTTGGTCAGGAAGTCGTCTGCCCCGGCCTCCAAGCCGCGGACGCGGTCGGCGGTATCGCTGAGGGCGGTGACCATGACCACCGGGATGTGCATGGTCTTTTCACTGGCCTTGAGGCGCTCGCAGGTCTCGAACCCGTCCATGCCCGGCATCATCACGTCGAGCAGAATGATGTCGGGCGCCTCCTGCTCCGCGCGCCGCAGCGCCTCGACGCCGTCGGCGGCGGTGATGACGTCGAAATACTCCCGCGAAAGCTTGGCTTCGAGGAGCTTTACGTTGGGAGCAACGTCATCGACGACCAGCACACGCGCGGACATGGTTTTCTAGCTCAGGTAACGCTGAACCGTATCGAGGAACTTGGCTATCGAGATCGGTTTGGCGATGTAATCCTCGCAGCCGCCCTCGCGGATCTTTTCTTCGTCTCCTTTCATCGCAAACGCTGTGATGGCGATCACCGGAATCGATTTTAGATCGTCATCCTCCTTGATCCACTTCGTGACCTCCAGGCCGGAAACCTCCGGCAACTGGATGTCCATGAGGATCAGATCAGGACGACTCTCCCTGGCGATCTTGAGCGCTTCCATACCGTCCTTGGTTTGCAGCGTGGCGTAACCGTGCGCCTCAAGAAGATCGTGGAACAACTTCATATTTAGTTCATTGTCTTCCACGATCAGCACGGTTTTTGCCATCGCCGGCTCCCGGTTCGCCATGGACGCGGGACGCGTGGTTGCAGACATTACGCTTGGCCCCTCTCTGTTACAACCGACTGGTCCCCTGCCCGACGCCGGACACAAGAACCATCGTCACTACCCGTTTTATCAATATTTGGTTAACAATCTATGACTCGAGTTTGAGAACCGATGCAAAACATTCGGCGCCGTGTCGAAGGGACACCTACCGATTTTCTCGGCGTTGCGGCGGCTCGCCGACGCGCCGGATCCCCGCCCGCGCGTCACGCGCCGGCCGGGAGAGGTTGTAAGGCGATTCGCCCGATTGGGTGCAACACTGTCTGCCGAAGGAGGTGCATTAATTTGCCGGTGAGAAATGCGGGCTAAGGCGGTGCACGCCGGACGGCGGTTGACCGGCGCCGGGCTCTGCCGCGACTGCGGCGCGGTGCCGGCAGTGCAGCCGGCGCCGCGGCGGTGCCCGGAATGCGGATCGCCGCGGCTGGTCCGCCATCCCGAACTGCACACCCTGGCGATCGCCCATCTGGACTGCGATGCCTTCTATGCCACCGTGGAAAAGCGCGACCGGCCGGACCTGGCGGACCGGCCGGTCGTCGTCGGAGGCGGCCGCCGCGGCGTCGTCGCGGCCGCCTGCTACGTCGCCCGGCTGTATGGCGTTCGATCCGCGATGCCGATGTTCAAGGCGCTCGCGGCGTGCCCCGACGCCACCGTCATCAAACCCGACATGAAGAAATACGCCGCGGCCGGCCGAGAGGTGCGCCGGCTCATGCAGTCGGTGACCCCGCTGGTCGAGCCGATCTCGATCGACGAGGCATTCCTCGATCTGTCGGGTACCGAGGCGCTGCATGGTGGCAGCCCGGCGGAGACCTGCGCGCGACTGGCACGTCGGGTCGAGCACGAGGTCGGCATCACTGTCTCGGTCGGGCTGAGCCACAACAAGTTCCTCGCCAAACTGGCATCGGACCTCGACAAGCCGCGCGGTTTCGCTGTGATCGGCCGGGCCGAGGCCGCGGACTTTCTGGCCGACAAGCCGGTCGGCATGATCTGGGGCGTCGGCAGGGCGCTGCAGGCCAGGCTGGTCGGCGACGGCATCCGCACGATCGGCGAACTGCGCCGCCGCGACGAGGCGCGGCTGGTGGCGCGCTATGGCTCGATCGGCCACCGGCTGGGCGGTTTTCCCATGGCGAGGACCACCGCGCGGTGGAGCCCGGAGGCCCGGCCAAGAGCGTGTCCGCGGAGACCACCTTCAACGACGACATCGCCGCGCCGGCGGCGTTGCGGCGCAAACTGTGGCCACTGTGCGAGCGCGTGGCCGACCGCCTGAAGACCAAGCACCTTGCGGCGCAGACCGTCGTGCTGAAGCTCAAGACCGACCGGTTTCGCCTGCTCACACGCAGTCACAAGCTGGCGGCGCCGACTCAGCTGGCCGAGACGCTGTACCGCACCGCCCTGCCGCTGCTGGCGGCCGAGGCCGGGGGCACGCGCTATCGGCTGATCGGCATCGCCGGCGGCGATCTCGCCTCGGGCGATCTCGCCGACCCGCCCGATCTGCTGGATCCCGACCTGGAGCGCCGGCGCGAGGTCGAACGGGCGATCGATCGGGTGCGCGCCAAGCTGGGCGCCGACGCCATCGTCAAGGGCCGCGGGTTCGCACCCAAGCGGTCATAGGAGAACGCCGGAGCGGCGGCATCGCTGTCAGCAGGACGGCTTGTCGATCGGCTCCAGCTCGATCAGGGTGGCGTGGATTGAGAAGTCGCCGTAGTCGATCATCATGTCGTCGATCACGCCGTTGTCGTACAGCGTCACCGACATCTCGTAAGTCGGCTCCGCGGTGCCGTCGGCCAGCGAGAAGAACGCCAGCTGGACCGGCCACGAGGGTCGGTCCAGCAGCCCGCC
Source organism: Alphaproteobacteria bacterium (assembly GCA_036445335.1). GTDB lineage: Bacteria > Pseudomonadota > Alphaproteobacteria > DSM-16000 > Inquilinaceae > JAZFQW01. The sequence continues at coordinate 6,158 of JAZFQW010000301.1, forward strand.
GCCGGCCTGGCGCGCGGGCCGCTGGTCGCCGATCACCGCGCTGATCTCGCTGAGGCCGTCGACTTCGGTGCCGTCGAACAGCAGCGCCACGAAGAACCGCGTTCCGCGCTCCGCCGCGTCGAGCAAGCGCAGCGTGTGCGCGGTCGGAAACAGGGTGCCGGTCGGCAGGTTTTCCTCATGGCCGTCGGGCAACCGGTAGAGCGCGGTGCCGCTGCCATCGCCGGCAAGATGCGCGTTGCCGCGAATCTGCTCCTCGGGCACGCCGTCGGTGACGTTGCGCATGCTGAACGTGAAGGTCTGGCCGTCCTTCGATTCCCAGGTCGCGTAGGCGGTCGTCTGGTCGACCTCGCCGCCCTGGACGAACAGATAGGTGGTGTGATAGCGCTGCTCGATGGTCCAGCCGTCGCAGCCGTCGTCCCACCGGAACAACATCTGGCCGTCGACATCGCTGACCCGCGATCCACTGCGCGCCGAATCGAGGTCGAGGCGATAGATCGCCCGGTGCGGCGCGATCTCAAACGCCGCCGCCGGCGACTCCGCCAGAGCGAACGCCGCGACCGCGGCGAGACCGGCGAGGGTGGCTCGCACAGAAACTCTTGGCACTAGGCAACTCCAGCTGGTTGTCGACAGAGCCCTTGAGCATTGAAACATAATGCGCCCGCGCCGTACACCAAGGCCCGGCAGCGCGGTTTTTGTATGGCGGTCGCCCGGCAGGTCTTGCCGAGTCGGACCGCTCCGATAGGCAATCGGTGCCGCGGCGCCGCGGCCAAGTCGGCACTGCACCGCGGTCCCGCGCCGCTCGGAGGCCTGGCACACCGCTTGCTTTGGTGGTGGCGACGACGATCGAATATCCACACGGATGGACCGTTCATGCCACCTGCAGCCGCTCGTACCGCAGAGCCAGCGCCGATCGATTTCGTCGCCCTCGCGACGCTCGACACCGAATTCCTCAACCTGTCCGGCGCCCTGTCGGGTGCCGGGGCCGGCAGCGAGTCGCTGTTGCTGAAGCGGGCGCTCGACCTGGTCAGCGAGGCCGAGCAGACGCTGGCCGACCAGCGTGACCGGATCGCCCACCTCGAGCTGCTGAGCACCACCGACGAGCTGACCGGTCTGGCCAACCGCCGCGGCTTCGTTGCACACTTCAAGCGCCAGCTGGCGGCGGCCAGGAGGCACGGCGAGGCCGGCGTGCTGGCGCTGTGCGACCTGGACGGCTTCAAGCAGGTCAACGACCGGTTCGGCCATCTGGCCGGCGACCGGATGCTGTGCCGGCTGGCCGACGTACTGACCGAAAACGTCCGCGAGACCGATGTCGTCGGGCGCCTGGGCGGCGACGAGTTCGCCATCCTGCTGGGCCATTGCGAGCCCACCGGCGGCCTGTCGCGGATCGACGCGCTAGCCCACCTGGCCAACCGGGCGAGCATAGAGTGGGACGGCGTGACCCTGCCGATCAAGGCCAGCTTCGGCGCCGCCGCCTTCGCCGGCGACGACCAGCGCGACGCGATCATTCGCCGCGCCGACGCCCGGCTGTACGAGGCCAAGCGCGAGCGCGGGGGCCGCCGCGGGTAGCTAGTCCGCCACCTGCGTCTTCACGACCGGCAGGTCGGGCCTGATGTGCAGTTCCTTCAGGCGGGCGCGGTCGACCGCCGCCGGGGCCTGCATCATCAGATCCTCCGCCCGTTGGTTCATCGGGAACACAATGACCTCGCGGATGTTGGGCTCGTCGGCCAGCAACATGACGATGCGGTCGATGCCGGGGGCAGAGCCGCCGTGCGGCGGCGCCCCGAACTTCAGCGCCGATAGCATGCCGCCGAACGCCCGCTCCAACTCCTCCGGCCGGTAGCCGGCGATTTCGAACGCCTTGTACATGATCTCCGGCAGATGGTTGCGGATCGCGCCGGACGACAACTCCACGCCGTTGCAGACGATGTCGTACTGGTAGGCCTTGATCTCCAGCGGGTCCATCGTCTGCAGCGCCTCCAGCCCGCCCTGGGGCATCGAGAACGGATTGTGGCTGAAGTCGACGCGGCCGGTCTGCTCGTTCAGCTCGAACATCGCATAGTCGACGATCCAGCAGAACGCGAAGCGGTCGCGGTCGATGACGGCCATCTCCTCGGCGATCCTGGTGCGGGCCAGCCCCGCCATATTTTCCGCCGACGGCTTGAGATCGCAGACGAAGAACACCGCGTCACCGTCCTCCACGCCGGCCGCCGCGCGCAGCTCGGCCTGGGCCGCCTCCGGCACGAACTTGGCGATCGGCCCCTTGCCGGCGCCGTCGGCGAACAGGATATAGCCGAGCCCCGGCGCGCCCTGGTCCTGGGCCCAGCCGTTCAGCTTGTCGAAGAAACTGCGCGGCCGGTCCGCCACCGCCGGGGCGCGGATCGCCCGCACCACCCCGCCGCTCGCGATCACGCCCTTGAACGCGCGGAATTCGACGTCGTCTCGGGCAAACACGGCGGTCACGTCGGCGATCACCAGCGGGTTGCGCAAGTCGGGCTTGTCGGAGCCGTATATCAGCATCGCCTCGTCGTAGGGAATGCGG
>JAZFQW010000302.1:0-5133 GCA_036445335.1 Alphaproteobacteria bacterium
AGCGCAGTCGCTTACCGAGGACTCCCGATAGCCCCCCGAGGCGTTCCCATGTTCCTCCGGCAGAAGTCCGGTGCGCGTAACCTCCTGTAATATTGGCGAGAAATGGTGGAGCCAAGGGGAGTCGAACCCCTGACCTCTACAATGCCATTGTAGCGCTCTCCCAACTGAGCTATGGCCCCGAAAGACGTCCGCCGCCACGCGTCTGCCGCACCGCCGGTGACACCGGCGTCGTCGGGCGGAAGGGCGGCATATTTATCACGCCGTGTCACCGGTTCAAACGAAAATTGCCCTGCCGGCCGCGAGCGCCGCCCACACCGCGCCGGCGTCGGAGTTCCCGGTTAGCGGCCGTCGTCGTCCTCTTTGATTTCCACCACCTTTTCGACATCGTCGCCGCCGAGTTCGGAGGCGTCTTCGAGCAGCACGCCGGTATCGCCGTCCTCGTCGTCCCCGTCGTCGACGGCCTCGAATTTGGCCGCGTCTTCGTCGACGCCATCGGCCGACGCGGCGGGCGCCTCCGCCTCTTTGTCGTCGACGTCCTCGGTCTCGGCCTCGGCATCGGCGACATCGGCGACATCGGCGACTTCGGCGACATCGGCGACTTCATTCTCGTCCTTCCCAACGACATCCGGCTTGGCGGTCGACGCGGCCTTCGCGGCCTTCGCGGCCTTCGCGGCGGCGGGCTTGACCTCCTCGACGGCGGCGGGGCGCGTGCGGCGCGATTTCAGGAATGCCTCGGGGTCGAACGCCGTCTGACATTTCGGGCAGACGATCGGGTCGCGCTGCATGTCGTAATAGCGCGCCCCGCAATTGTGGCAGATGCGCTTAGCCCCCCAATTCGGCTTGGCCACGCTGGCTCCTCCATGGTCGATGACACGGTCGCGCCTTTGCCACGATGGCGGCGCGCTGTCAAAGCGAAAATCATCGCCGGGTTATCCGCCAGCCCGGGCGGACAGGATCCTAGGCCCGCATTTCTCATGCTGGCCGCGGCCGGCGCGCGAAGGCATCGGCCGGCGCCTTCGCACCGGCGCCCGGCTGTGCTATGAGCCGGACCGCGGCGCTGGCCCGCAATGTCAGTCAAACCCTGCGAGGACCCGTCTTGCAGCCGCTTGTTTCGCACAAATCGGGTGCGCTGGCCGGCCAAGCGCTCATTCCCGGCGACAAGTCGATTTCACACCGCGCCCTGATGATTGGCGCGGTGGCGGTCGGGCGCACCGAGATCCACGGCCTGTTGGAGGGCGAAGACGTGCTGCGCACCGGGCAGGCGATTCGCGCCCTGGGCGCCCACGCCGTGCGCCGCGACGACGGCGTCTGGCAGGTCGACGGCGTCGGAGTCGGCGGGTTCGGCGAGCCGGCCTCGGTGCTCGATCTGGGCAACAGCGGGACTGCCGCACGGCTGCTGGCCGGTCTGTTGGCGACCCACGACCTGACCGCGTTCCTGACCGGCGACGTCTCGCTGGTCGGGCGGCCGATGGCGCGGGTCACGGTGGCGCTGGAGCGCATGGGCGCGCGGTTCGTCGCGCGCCGCGGCGGCCGACTGCCGATGGCGATCGTTGGCACGCCCGCGCCGGTGCCGATCACCTTCACGCCGACGGTGGCGTCGGCCCAGGTCAAGTCGGCGGTGCTGTTGGCCGGTCTCAACACGCCGGGGCTGACGACGGTCGTCGAGCCGCGGCCGACTCGCGACCATTCGGAGCACATGCTGCGGCATTTCGGCGCCGAGCTGACCGTCGAAGACGCCGGCCACGAGGGCCAGGCCATCGCCATCCTGGGACAACCCGAGCTGACCGGGCGCGCCGTCCGCGTCCCCGGCGACATCAGCTCCGCCGCCTTTCCGATCGTCGCCGCGCTGATCCGGCCGGGGTCGGACATCGTCCTGCCCGGCGTCGGCGTCAATCCACGCCGCGACGGCCTGCTGGAGACCCTGGTGGAGATGGGCGGCGCGATCGAACAGACCAGCCGGCGCAGCGAGGCCGGCGAGCCGGTCGCCGATATCCGCGTGCGCGGCAGCGAATTGTGCGGTATCGAAGTGCCGCCGGAGCGCGCGCCGGCGATGATCGACGAGTATCCGGTGCTGGCCGTCGCGGCGGCCTGCGCCGCCGGGATCACGCGCATGCGCGGCGTTGGCGAACTGCGGGTCAAGGAGAGCGACCGGCTGGCAATGATGGCCGAGGGCCTGGCCGCTTGCGGCGTTCGCGTCGAGGCCGACGAGGACAGCCTGACCATACACGGCGGCTGCGCTCCGGCCGGCGGGGCGACCGTCGCCACCGCGCTGGACCACCGCATCGCCATGAGCTTCCTGGTGTTGGGCACGGCGACCGAACAGCCCGTGGCGGTCGACGACGCCGGTCCGGTCGACACCAGCTTCCCCGGCTTCGCCGACCTGATGAACCGGCTGGGCGCCGATATCGCCGCGCCGGCGCCGGCATGATCATCGCGATCGACGGTCCGGCGGCGTCGGGCAAGGGCACGCTGGGCCGTCGGCTTGCCGCCCATTTCCGCCTGCCCCACCTGGATACCGGGCTGCTGTACCGCGCCACCGGCCTGTCGGTGCTGCGCGCCGGCGGCGATCCGGCGGACGAGGCCGCGGCGGCGGCGGCGGCGCAGGTGCTGGCGCCGGGCGACCTGGATGACCCGACCTTGCGCGGCGACGCCGCGGCCCAGGCCGGATCGAAGGTGGCGGCGATCCCCGGGGTTCGCGCCGCTCTGCTGGATTTCCAGCGGGCCTTCGCCGACCGCCCGCCGGGCGCGGTGCTGGACGGCCGCGATATCGGCACGGTGGTGTGCCCCGACGCCAATGCGAAGTTCTTCGTCACCGCGTCGATGGACGTGCGCGCCGCGCGGCGGTTCAAAGAGTTGCGGGAAAGCGGCGAAGAGGTTATATACGCGGCCGTCCTACAGGATATGGAACGCCGGGACCAACGGGACAGCGGGCGCACGGTGGCACCGTTGAAGCCAGCTGACGACGCGTTGTTCCTGGACTCCAGCGACCTGACGACCGATCAGGCATTCGAGCGGGCGCTGGCGTTCATCGCCGAGAAGACCGCGGACCGCCGGTCCGGGCCTTCGCGCGGGACGTGAATAGGATCGACGCCAGGCGCGGCCGATGGCCGCCGCGGCGAACGGGCGGTACGCTTTCCCAGGCGGGATGACCCGCGGCGGACCGTTCGGCTGATCATTCGAGGAGCATTCATGACGGATATCGCTGCTGCAGAGGCCGGCGCGGAGAAGGAGAGTTTCGCCGCGCTGCTGGAGGAATCCCTTAGCAAGACAGAAAGTTTCGAGGCCACCGTCGTCAAAGGGACGGTGATCGCGATAGAGAACGACATGGCCCTGATCGACGTCGGGCTGAAGTCGGAAGGACGGGTGGCACTGAAGGAGTTCGGAACTCCCGGCCATCCCGCGGAATTGCAGCCGGGCGATCAGGTGGAGGTCTATGTCGAGCGCCTGGAGGACAGGAACGGCGAGGCCGTCCTGTCGCGCGACAAAGCGCGCCGCGAGGAGGCCTGGACGCTGCTGGAGACGGCGTTCACCGACCAGCAGCGGGTGACCGGCACGATCTTCGGCAAGGTCAAGGGTGGGTTCACCGTCGACCTGTCGGGCGCGGTGGCGTTCCTGCCGGGCAGCCAGGTCGACATCCGCCCGGTCAGGGACATCTCGCCCCTGTTGGGCACGCCGCAGCCCTTCCAGATCCTCAAGATGGATCGCAGCCGCGGCAACATCGTGGTGTCGCGTCGCGCGGTGCTGGAGGAAAGCCGCGCCGAGGCCCGCTCGGAACTTGTCGCCAACCTCAAAGAGGGCCAGGTGCTGGAAGGCGTGGTGAAGAACATCACCGACTACGGCGCCTTCGTCGACCTGGGCGGCGTGGACGGGCTGCTGCACGTCACCGACATCGCGTGGCGGCGCATCAACAACCCGTCGGAGGCGCTGCAGATCGGCCAGAGCGTCAAGGTCCAGGTGATCCGCTTCAATCCGGAGACCCAGCGCATCAGCCTTGGCATGAAGCAACTGGAGGCCGATCCGTGGGAGGGCGTCGAGGCCAAGTACCCCGTCGCCACGCGGTTCAAGGGCCGGGTCACCAACATCACCGACTACGGCGCCTTCGTCGAGCTCGAGCCCGGCATCGAGGGGCTGGTGCACGTCTCGGAGATGAGCTGGACCAAGAAGAACGTCCATCCGGGCAAGATCGTCTCGACCTCGCAGGAGGTCGAGGTGATGGTGCTGGACGTCGACCCGCACAAGCGCCGCATCAGCCTGGGACTCAAGCAGTGTCTGGACAACCCATGGGACAGCTTCTCGGAGAAGTTTCCGGCGGGCTCGGTGCTGGAGGGCGACGTCAAGAACATCACCGAATTCGGCCTGTTCGTCGGCCTGCCCGGAGTCATCGACGGCATGGTCCACCTGTCTGACCTGTCCTGGACTCGCGCCGGCGAGGAGGTCATCCAGGAGTTCAAGAAGGGCCAGATCGTCAACGTCAAGGTACTCGACGTCGATGTCGACAAGGAGCGCATCTCTCTCGGCATGAAGCAGCTTGCCGACGACCCGTTCAAGAAGGGCGCCGCCACCATCAAGAAGGGCGCCGTGGTGACCTGCACAGTCAGCCAGATTACCGACGGCGGCATCGAGGTCAGCGTCGGCGACAACGGGTTGACCGGGTTCATCCGCAAGTCCGACTTGTCGCGTGACCGCTCCGAGCAGCGGCCGGACCGGTTCGCCGTAGGCGAGAAGGTCGACGCCAAGGTAACCCAGTTCGACCGCGCGTCGCGCAAGGTCACGCTGTCGATCAAGGCCCGCGAGGTCCAGGAAGAGAAGCAGGCGATGGCCGAATACGGCTCGTCCGACAGCGGCGCGTCGCTGGGCGACATCCTGGGCGCCGCCCTGAAGAAGGCGCAGGAAGCGACCGATGACGATGGCGCGGAAGCCGAGGCCGAGGCGGAGCCCGACGAGCCGGCGCCAAAGGCTAGGAAGGCCGCGGCGAAGAAGACCAACGCCACGAAGAAGTCGAAGGCCGCTGAGCGCGAGCAACCGGCAGCCGCCGAAGCGAAGGCCGACGACGACACCGAGGTGAAGGCCGACGCCGCCGCCGAGGCGAAGGCCGAAGACGACACCGAGGCGAAGGCCGACGACGCCGCGGAG